>JAYTZB010000027.1:0-12213 GCA_043742085.1 Polyangiaceae bacterium | reverse complement strand
AGGTGCTCGCGAACGCGAACGCGCCGTTGCCCGCGCCCTTCGAGCACGTGTCGATCTGCGGCCTCGACGATCCCTGGGTCGGCGAGCCCGACGTGCGCGCGACGTTCGACGGCGCCCGCGACGTGAAGGTGCTCCTGATGCACGCCCCCGAGGGGTTGATGATCGTCGGAGACGCGCCCTTCGACGTCGCGGTCTGCGGTCACACCCACGGCGGACACATCGCGCTCCCCGGCGGCGTGCCGATCGTCTCGGCGGGACCGCTCAGTCGCCGCTTCTCGCGCGGGCTGTACGATGCCGGCGGGAGGCCGGTGATCGTGAGCAAAGGGATCGGCGCCACGGAGAGCGCGCTACGTCTCTTCGCCGATCCCGACATTCGCATCGTGACGATCGGTCCGCCGGAGCGCGGCCGTCGTCGCACCGCCGATGACCTCGGCGCGCCGCCCGCAACCGCCGATCAGTAGGGGGTCGGCGACGCCGGCTGCTGCGTATCCGAGGGCGTGGGCTCGTCGAGCGGCGCGGGCACGGCTGTCGGCGTCGTCGGAGTGGCCGGCGGATCGACGTAACGGAGCTCCGCGGCGGCGTTGGCCTTCGGCTCGACCGCGCTCCGCTTCGTACGCGCCGGCTCCGCGGGCGCGTTGGGCAACACGTCGACGGAAGTCGACGTCGCTGCGTTCGTCGGCTCTACGGCGGCGCGCGCGACGGCCGCCGGCTCGACCGCCGCCGGCTCGACCGCCGGCGCGGGCGCGCTCGTCACCTCCGTAGTACCGACCGCGTCCGGCGGTGCCGCTCCGGTCCACCGGGGAAGGTTGCCGTTCTGCCAGAGGAACCACGAGCCTCCGAGCACGAGCGCGATCAAGGCCGCTGACACGAGCGCGAACGCGGGGCGTGCCCGATGCGCCGGCATCTGTGCGAGCGTGCCGGCCAGCGACGCGCGTGCGCCTCCGCCGAACCACTCGTCGGTGAAGCTCAGACGATCGGTCGCGGCTGGCGACGCGGCTTCGGTCTTCGACGTGTCCGCGCGAAACGGATCCGGCACCGACGGCGCCACGATCGGACGTCGCGTCGAGGTCGGCGGCGAGCCCGGGATCGCTCCGCTCACGATGCCGGCGCGCGACATCAGGAACGCAACGTTGCGCGCCGACGGATGACCGGGAGGCGCGAACGGGCCGATCATGCGCGCCAGCTCCGCCACATTCTGGAGCCTCTCGCGCGGATCGACGGACAGGGCCCGCGCGACCGCATGCGCGAGCTCGGTCGGCAACGTGGGCGCGCCGTCGGCCTCGTCGTCATCGCCGAAGCGACCGGTGGCGAGCACGCGCAGCAGGACGCCGAGCCCTGCCAGATCGCGTGCGATGTCCTCCTTCGCCGCGCGCTCCGCCTTCGCGGCGCTGGTCCACGCGACCTTGACGCTCGGCTCGCTGGTGCCGCGTACGAGGTAGATGTTGTCGAGCCGAAGATCGCCGTGCGCCATCCCGAGCGCGTGAGCTTCGGCGACGGCCTCGCAGGCCTCGAGCGTCCAGCCCACCGCCAGCGGGATGGGGAGAGCGCTCTTCACCTCGATCTCGGCGGCCATCGTGCACAGGGCTGCCTCGCGCACGGCATACGGGACACCGTCCACGTTGCCGACGTCGAGCACGCGTAGCACATGCGCGCCCTCGAGACGCTGCGCGAGCATCGCATCGCGTGCCCACTTCCGCCGTGCCTTCGGCTCCTCGATGCTCGACGCGATCTCCACCGCCACGCGGCGGTTCAGGTCGAGATCGACCGCGTCGAAGACGACGCCCGCCTCCGTTCGCACGCCGTCACGGTCCAGGCGATAGCGCTCGGAGATCGAGCCCAACGAGTCAGGGTTGGCGCGAGACGATGGCATGGCGGTGGTCTCCTCTGCTGAACGCCCGAAGGAATGCTCGAAACGACTCAGGCCAGGCTGCGACGACGCCCTGCGATCAGCGAGATGAGACCGACGAAGAGGGCGGAGCCGGCGATCGACCAGATGATCGGGAACGTGGTGTTGCCGACGTGAATCGCGAACAGCTCGGGGAGGCCGACGAGCCGCGCGAGCCACGTACCGACGAGCGCGCCGACGAAGCCGACACCGATCGACGCGGCGAAGCCGCCCGGGAACCACCCGACGATGGCCTTGCCGGCAGCCCCGCAGATGCCTGCAATGAGGAGAAGTACGAGAAGCTCGACGATGCTCATGGCGAAAATCCCTTTCGAGCATCCCCGTTGAGCAACCGCTGTACCGCGACCACAGTTCCTCCGTTCTCACGCGGGAATGGACGTAACAAGAGGAGGGGGCTACCTGATTCCGGGTACTTGGCGGCGCGCAGGCTCATGGCAGAGCCGCGCCGCGCCGCCACGAGCGTGGCGGAATTCCGAGGTGCACCCGCAAGGTCGAGGTATCAGTGGCCGCAGTGCAGCCGGGCTCGCAGATGGCGCGTAGGGGAGTCATGGCGACGCGGAAGGTGACTGCGGCGCTCGGTGTCGCGGCGATGGCCCTCGCGACGCTGGTCTCCGTGCGCGCCGAGGCGCACGCGATCGGGCTGTCCACGGGCGAGTACGCGGCGAAGGGCGACAGCGTCACGATCAAGCTCGCGTTCGCGCGCGGCGAGGTGGCGAGCGTGCTGCCGAACCTCGACGAGAACCGCGACGGTCACGTGACCGCCTTCGAGGTCGAGTCGGCGAAGAAGGATCTCGAGAATCGTGTGCTCGGCCGCGTGCACGTCACGCGCGGTGACGCGAAGTGCGCGCCGGTCTTGCTCGCCGCAGCGCTCACCGACCAGGACGGCATCGTCATCGACGGTCGCTTCGATTGCGCGACGAACGACAAGACCGAGAAGACCGCCCCCAGGGCGTTCGACGTCGACCTCGCGCTCCTCGACGACCTGTCGCACGGTCATCGGCATGTCGCGCGCGTGTCGGGAACGACCACGCGCGACGAGGTGCTCTACAAGGGACATTCCTCGTTCGCGATCGCGCCCGACGGTCGAGGACCTGGTGACGTGACCGTCGCCGCCGGAGCGAGCGATGCCAAGGCGCCGGCGACCACGCGCTCGTCGGCGTGGGCGTTCTTCAAGATGGGGATCGAGCACATCCTGACCGGCTACGACCACCTCGTCTTCCTGTTCGGGCTCGTGCTCCTGCGCGCGCGGCTGAAGGAGCTCCTCGCGGTGGTGACGGCGTTCACCATCGCGCACTCCATCACGCTCGCCATCGCGGTCCTCGGGATCTTCACGCCGAGCCCACGCTTCGTGGAGCCGGCCATCGCGCTCTCCATCGCGTACGTCGGCATCGAGAACTTCTTCGTGAAGGACGCGAGCAAGCGCTGGCGCATCACCTTTCCCTTCGGCCTCATCCACGGCTTTGGCTTCGCCGGTGCGCTGCAGGAGATCAACCTGCCGAGATCCGAGATCCCGGTCGCGCTCGTGACCTTCAACCTGGGCGTCGAGGCCGGTCAGCTCTTCGCGATGTCGATCATCCTGCCGATGGTCATCCTGATCCGCCAGAAGGACTGGTTCGAGCCGAAGGGCGTTCGCGTCCTCAGCGGCGCGGTGGCACTGGCGGGCGGCATCTGGTTCGTGATGCGCATCGCCGCCGGCTGATCACGCCCCGACGCGTACCCCGCTCAGCTTCGTGACGTCGCGCACGGCGGTGACGGCCTGCCCCAGCTTGGCGCGACGGGCGAGGAGGCCGATCTGCGCACGGGCCAGCATCGCCATGAAGTCCATCGCCATGCGGTACTGGTTCTCGAAGATGTCCATGAGCTGATCGTTGTGCCCGAGGAGCGCCACGAGATCGGTCTCGGCGCTCACGCCGTACCAGCGCGGCTTGTCGGCGAGCGCCTCGATGCCGCCGGCACCGGTGCCCGCTCCGTAGCGGAACTCGCGCCCGTCGGCGGTGGTGCATCGCACGCTGCCCTTCACGATGAAGAGCACCTCGCTCGAAGGATCTCCGGCACTCCAGAACCTGGCGCCCGCCTTCACGCGCACCTCTTCCATCTGCCGGGCCATCACGGCGAGCGCATTGACGCTGGCGCCGGTGAGCCCCGACGTCGTGCGCAGGAACATCACGCGCTCCACGAGATCGAAGGGGCGGTCGTCAGGCACCGGGCCGAGGTCCGCGGGCGGCTGGCCGAGGGCCTGCATCGGGAGGTCCTTCATGTCGAAGTAAAGCCGCTCGGCGAGGTAGCGCAGCGTCGCCGCGAGCAGCTCGAAGTGATCCTCGAAGAGCTCGAGCAGCGTGTCCGTCTCGAGTTCGAAGGTGCGGACCTCGCCCTTCGCCACCGCGTCGTACGCTCCGTCGTTCCGCGCCAGGATCCCCAGAAACCCGAGGGTCTGCGGTGCGTCGATCTCGTCGTGGACGGCGCCGCCCTCGCTCGACAGCAGCACGCCGCCTTCCGTGAGCATCTGCAGCGCGTCGATGGGCGCGCCGCGGCGCATCAGCCGCGACCCCTTCGCGAACGTGCGCTCGCGGAGGTGCGCAGCGATCACGCGCAGCACCGGCGCCGGCAGCATCGCGCCGACCGGGATCTGCCGGATGTGCAGCATCTTCTCGGTGAGATCGGTCATCCTGCCACCTCGGCCACGACGCGCTGGCTACCCAGGCTGCCCGCCGAGAGGCCGTCGCCGAACGCGGTCTTGGACGCGTCGATGCGCTGCGCCGCCGAACGGAGCCGCTGGTTCAGCCCGAGCTCGGACGCGTGGTGCGACGCGAGCACGCCGAGCTCGCCGCCGCGATCGATCATGGCGCCCAGGAGCGCCTCGTACGTGTCGTCGGCACGCTCGCTCCCGATCCGGAGGAGCCGCTGGCGATCCGCGACGTCGTCGACGACCGCCAGCACCGAGTCGCGAAGGGGAGGGCGCACCACGTTCTCGAGGAGCTCGCGGCTCGACGCGCGCGCCTTCGCATTGGCGCTCAAGAGACCACGCTGGATGCGGGCGAATCGCTCGTTCGGGTACATGAGGCCGAGCACTAGGAAGAGGCGGTCGCTGCCTTCGATCTCCATGTCGCGGAGGAGCTTCTGGAGGAGCTCCGCGGCCTTTGTCCGATGCTCGGGCATCTCGTCCAGCGCGCGCGCGTGCGCGAGGCGGAAAGCGAGGGCACGCGCGATGGAGGCGACCGTGTCGCCTGCGAGCGCGCGCAGCTTCTTGCGATCGACCGGCACGACCATGCCCGCGAGGTGTGCGCCGCGCAGCGCCCGCAAGATGCGGGTGTTGAGGATGGTTTCGCCGCTGTCGGCGAGGCGCTGGGCCAGCCGCGGCACCGCAGCGGCCGATCGCGACCGGGAGAGCACGTTGAGGAGGCGCCACTTCGTCTCCTCGTCGGTGCTCGTGGCATCGAGCGCCTCGTCGACGGCGGCGACGGCGACGTCGCCCATGTCCGCTAGCGCATCGATGGCGGGGAGACCTGCGCCTCGCTCTCCGAGCATGGCGAGGAGCACCGGCACGAACGCCTTCGCGCCGACGCGACCCATGGCGGTCGCAGCGAGCATGCGCGTGGTCGCGTCCTCGTCGGTGGCGAGCATGACGAGCGCGCTCTCCATGCCTGCGCGCGCGCTCTCCCCAGGATCGCGCTGGCCTGCGCGGAGGCGCGCCGGCTGCACTTCACCCAGCGCGCGCGTCAGCGCTCGTCGCACCTCGACCGAGCTCTGCGCGAGCTCGCGCATCGCGACCTCGCCGTCCGCCGCGGAGAGATCGCCGCCCGAGACCAGCGCGACGAGCGCGGTGGCGCGGATCTCGGCCTGCGGATCATCGAGGAGGCTGCGCAAGAATGCGGCGTCGTGCTCGACCGCGGCGCGCGCGCGAAGGGCCGCCGTCCGCACGTCGGCATCGGCGTGCTCGAGGAGGCGATCGGCGACGGGCACGAAATCGGTGCGCCCCGTCTCGACGAGGAGCTCGAGCGCGCGCAGCACGATGGCCTTCGAAGGATGGAAGAGAATGAGCGACGGCACGAGCCGACCGCGCGACTGCGCGGCGAGGAGATCGAGCGCGCCGAGGACCTGCGCGTCCTTGCGGCTGCTCAACGACGCGATGAGCGCCTCGAGCGCGCTCATGTCGAGCTCCGGCATGCCCGCCGAGAGCTCGATACGCCCGCGCTGGAGCGTCGCGCGGAACACGTCGAGGTAGCGAGAGCGGATGCCACGCGCGAGGAGCAGCCACGCCGCGGCCAGCAGCGCGACGACGATACCGACCGCCTGCGTCGAGCGGTCGATGCCGCCCGCCCCGCCGGCTCTTCCCACGACGTAGACGAGACCGAGGATGGCGATCGAGGTGATGGCCTGGCCTCCGCGCTGCCCGACGAGATCGACGATCGGCTTCGAGCGCGCGCGAATGGCGTCCGGCAGCGGCACGAACAGGAGCTCGACGCTGGTCTTCTGCAGGGACTGGCGCAGCGTACCGTCGATGCCGCGCATGGCGATGGCGGCCGCGAAGCCGAGGCCGAGGATGGCGCCGCCGGCACCGAGGCCGATGAGGAGGGGCATCACGTACAGCGCGCGGTGTACGCCGAGCACGCGCATCACGACGCCGACGCCGATCGACTGCGCGACCAGCGAGGCGAGGTTCGTGGCGAGCGACACGGTGGCGAGGAAGGACGCGAGCTCGTGCGGATCGTGGAACGCGCGAGCGACCTCGCTCTTGAAGACGAAGTCGATGGCGGTGCCGACCGCCGCCGTCACGAGCACGATGCCGAGAACGCGCACGAGGTACGGATGCCGGGCGACCTCGCGAGCCTGATCGGTGAGCGACGGTGCGGCCGCCGTCGCAGCGCCGGCGGCCTCGGCGTCCCCGGCGCTTCCCGCGCCGCCACGACGACGTGCCTCGGCGACCGGCCGCGGCAGGAGCGCAGCGGGGCCGATGGCGGTGACGACCAGGAGCGCGGCGCCGAGGAGCAAGAGGTGGCGCACCTCGATCAGCGCGAGGCAGGCGCGCGCTGCAGCAGCGCCGATCACGGCGCCGAGGACGCCGCCCGTGCCCACCACGCCGTAGAGGCGCTTCGCCTGCACCACGGTGAAGATGGCGCCGAGACGGATCCAGAGGCGGCCCGCGACCCACGATGCAAAGAGGCCGCTGAAGACGTAGAGCGCGTAGAGGACGGCGCGGCTCGGAGAAGCGGCGCTGATCCAGAACGCGCCGGTGATGACGGCGCCGGCGATCAGCGACGTCGACACCGGATCGAAGCGCGGGACCACCGCGGGGTCGCGCCGCGCTTCGAGGGCGGCGCCGGCGCGCGTCGTGAGGAGCCCGGCAGCGGCGATGGCGAGATAGAGCGCGGGCAGATAGGCGATGGGCACCTTCGTGAGGAAGAGCGCGTCGCGGGCGGTCTCGATCAGCGTGTGCGCCGCGGTGATCCCGAGCAGCGCGAGGAAGGCGAGGGTCGCCGGCCGCCGCTCGTCGGGGCGCACGTCGAAGAGAGCGCGGCGGAGGCTGGCCACCGATCAGTGCGCTCCGGGCGCTCCAGCATCGATGAACGCGTTGGCGTTGCCCTGTCGAGCCGCGATGCGCTTGTTGCGGTCGCGCTCCCACGTGTCGGGCGGGTCTTCCCTGTCCCAGACCTCGAAGACGGCGCGATGCGCGTCGTCGACGAGGCCGCGCTCCGGGTAGCTCTGGTTCATGTAGAGGTAGGCGCGCGCGAGATCGCCGCGGACCTCACGGCGCGGCATGAACACGCCGCCTTCGATGGCGCTCCCGCATTTTCCGAAGTGGAACGTCGCGCTCGTACCGCCGGCGTTCGCGTGCGCATGGGCGCGGTCCGGCGGATCGAGGACGCCCATCGGAAGATCGCCGCGCAGGCCGTTCACCTCACCGACCACGGGGAACAGGTTGTGGAGGTCGGCCTCGATGCGCGCGAACTCGGCGGACGCGAGGCGTGCGCACTTCCGTCCCTTGAAGCGCTTCCCCTTGCTGTCGACACACTTCGGATGGCCGTCACGCCACTCTGCGAAGCTGTGGCCGAAGGCGGCGGCCGGGACCGCGTGCTCCCACTCGATGCGCTCGGCGCGCGCGGCGTCGCGCGCGGGCACGTAGCCGCACGCGGCGAGATCGACGCGCATTCCCCGGCCCGGCTCGACCGCGAACGAGCATCCGCAATAGAGGTCGCTGCGCTGGCCGCCCGCGGCGTAGATGCGGCCGGCCTCCTTCTTCGCCTCGTCGAACCCACGGATGCCGTGATTTCCGGTCGACCCGACGGGGCCGGCGGGCGGCGGTGTACCCGGCGGCAACGGCTCGGCGTCGTCGCCTTCGGGTGGCGTCGCCGGCGCTTCGACCACCGGCGCGGTGTTGGGTTCGGTGCCCGGCTGCTCCGACCGACCACGCGACGCCACCGACGAGCAGCCCGCGTGCACAATGGCAACTGTGGTGAGCACCGCGAGACACAGTCCCGCCGCACCTCTCGAGAGCTCCCGCACGAGTTGCCTCCCCAGCGCCGACGCGCCTGCGCCGACCGCAACGATCCCGACCCGGACGAAGCAAGTATAGCGGCAAGACCAGGGGAACAAGGAGACGTCGTGTGCCGTTGACAGCGCGCGCCCGCGGGCGTCCTCTTTCGTTCATGCGATTCCTCGCTTGCACCTTGCCGGTTGCGTCGTGCGCGTTGGCCGCTTTGTGCGCCGCGTGCGCAGACGCGAGCGAGATCGCGACCGCGCCGAGGACGCCAGCTTCGGGCAACGCCGACGTCGGCGCAGAAGCCGCGCGTGGCAACGAGCTCGACCTCGAGTCGATCGGCTGCTCGACGACGGCGCCGGTCCGCCGCGCGCCGCCCGAGTTCGACGACGCCGACCCGAGCGCGGTCCGTCTCTTCTTCGACGTGCTCGCGCCGTACGGCGCATGGGTGGAGGACTCGCGTCTCGGTCTCGTGTGGATGCCCGCGCGTGAGGGCGTGGGTGCTGCGTTCGTCCCGTATGCGACGCAGGGTCGATGGACGCATCGTGCCTTCGAGAGCGCCGGCAACGTGCCGGTCGACGAGTACGTGTGGGTCAGCGATCTGCCGTGGGGCTGGGTGACGTTCCACTACGGCCGCTGGACCTTCGCGGGTGACCGCGGCTGGGCGTGGGTGCCAGGACGTCGCTATGCCGGCGCGTGGGTCGACTGGCGAGCGCCCGAGCGCACCGAGGATGCGTCGGCGCAGCATGGCCGCGATCTCGTGGTGGGCTGGGGGCCGACGCCGCCGTCGATCCTCTGGCGCATCGCGCCGGGCCCGGTCGCATCACGCATGCGCGACGCGCGTCTCGTCGCGCAGCCCTATGCGGCGTTCGCGACCCCGTACGCGTACGTCCGCGCGCGCGAGCTCTTCACGGCGGACATCGGGGAACGCCTCCTCTACGGTCCGGCGGCGCTGGCCGTCGCGCACGGCACGCAGTCGTCGAATGCGCCGCGTCCGGAGCTGCTCGGCTTTCGCAGCGGCGAGGTCCCTGCGCCGCCCACGCTCGATCGCGGCCTCCAGCAAGCATGGATGCTCGCGACGCCGGCGACGGCGAGCGCCGTCGGTGCGGGTCCCGAGCTCGGCGCGCCGCCGCGTCTCCGCACCTACGTGACCGGCGGCCCCCACTACGCGTGGCGCTGAGATCGCCGGTCGATCAGTACTGAATCGGGAGCGGCGCGGGCGGGCGCAGCGCGCCCGGCAGCGGCATCGGAGGCGGGAGCGACGAGGTGCGCCGCACGTCGAGCGCGCGGCCGAGGATGATCGCCAGGCCCCGGAGATCGTGCGCGGTGCGGACCTCCCGGAAGCCCTCCTCGATCAGCGCGCGGAGGCGCGAGCTCTTCGCCGCGGAGAGCAGCGCGCGCTTGTTGCCGTCGATCATCTCCATGGTGAGAGGCACCCATGGCGCGCCGGCGCCGCTCACGATGCCTGACAGGATCGCGAGGACCTGCATGCGCTCGTCCGGCAAGATCGGTGCCGACGACAGCAGCTTCCCGAGCTCGTGGTACTTGGATTTCGGCGCTCCGAAGAGCCCGGCGCCGAGGAATGCGCTCTCGGGCCACACCCGTCCGCGCTGCTCCCAGCGCGAGAAGTCCCACACCATCGTCGCCTCGCCGACGGACGCGAACGTCGCGTACGCGGGATCGTCGACGAAGCCGCGCGGGTACGTCCACGACACGAGCATCACCATGCCCTGACGCACGAGCACGAACAGATCCTCGCGCTCGAGCGGTGCTCCGACGCCGCCGCTCGGCGTCGCGCGCGACGTCGCGCTCGCCGGAACGGCGTAGGCCGCGACCACCGCCGCTTCCACGCCCCAGGCCGCGAGCCACGACTCGTTCGCCCAGTCGACGGCGACCTGTGCCTGCGCGCGCCACCCCGCGAAGCGCTCGGCGGTGCCGTGCGCGAGCTCCGTTGCCGATGACGCCGCGAACGACGGCGCCTCCAGGCGATAGCGGATGGTGATCGGCGCATCCTGGAGGTGCACGATGGCATCGGCAGGCGGCTCACCCGGCCGGGCCGCGGACATGCCGAGCATCGGGCGCCCGGGCAGGAGGTGCGAGAAGCCGGTCCGCGCGTCCTGATAGAGCGCGGTATCGTCACGACCCGGGCTCAGCGCGAAGGGCGGGGGCGGCGCGCTTCCTCGCGCCGGTCCTGCCGGTCCCGGCGGAAAGGACGACGGTGAGATCGGCGCAGCATGAGGAGCCGTAGGGGCCAGGTTCATCGCGACGGTTGATACGAGCGCGCACACGGGAGCCTTCCTCCTCATGGACATGCGCGGACACGCTGGCCGCGCCGCGGCGTTGACATCCTGACGCGTGCTCCGCGGTTCCCTGGACACGCCGCCGTCAGGCTGACACCCGGGGAATGGATCGAACCCCGGGATTGTCGATGGATCTGCGAGGCGGCGCAGTTGGCACGAGCTTCGCTTGTGGGGGAGACGATGGACGGGATGATTCGGACAGCATGGAGGGCCTTCTGGGTAGGCCTCGGCGCGTCCGCTGTCCTCATCAGCCAGAGCGTCCTCGCTCCGGCGCCGGGTCCTTCGACGCTGCCCGCCGATCCCGCGGCCGCGCCGCTCGTCGCGCCCGTCCCGCGCCTCGCGCCCGCCGCGCCCGCCGCCGCTCGTCGCAAGAGCGCGGACCCGCTCAGCGTCCGCTGCGCGACGGTCGCGAACGTCCTGCGCTGCTCCTGAAACGCCCGCAATTCCTCAGCGAATGTCGCAGCGCGGGCCGCACGTCCCCTTGCTGCCGGGGGCGCCGCCGTCCCTGAGGCAGCCGCCTCGACACTCAAAGTCGTCGGTGCAGGCCTCGCCGCCCGCTTTCTTCATCGTGCATTTGCCGCGGATACACTGGAACGAGCCTTCGCAGATGTCACCGGGACAGGGCTCGCCCTCCTTCGAAGGCGCCTTACCGGCGACGCACTTCCGCGGCGCCTGACCGTTCTTCTGCTTCGGCCCGGGACCGCGCGCGGGCAGGCACTGCATGCCATCCTGACAGTCGCTGGAGATCAGACAGGCGCCGCCGTCGTCGACGGGCTTCTGGCACTTGTGCTTGATGCAGCGGTCCCTGCATTCGGAATGACGCTTGTCGACGTCGTTCTGCCGCGTGTACGTCGCGAGTGAATCGACGGTACCGCCGCACGACGTCTCCTCGCCGGCGCCGGCGGGCGCGCACTTGCCGGGCGCGGTCGGACCGAGGTCCTTGCAGCGAAGCTCGCCCGCGCACTCGAGTGACGAGCGGCACCGCTGACCGGCCGCGAGCTTGCCCTTGAAGATCCCCTGGCACGCCGCGGGCGGGCCGGGCGGGAACGGTCCGACCCAGTCGCAGCCCTCGAGCGTCTTGTCGAACGAAGCGATGCACGCGTCGACGTCCTTCTCCTCGAGCGCGACGGCGTTGTGCCGGATCGCGGCGCTCAGCTGACGCGTGCATTCTACAGTGATCACGACGCTCGGCTTCGCGTGGCAGCACTCGGCGCGCTTCTTCTCGGGCAGTGTGGTCAGCGCGTTGCACAGCTTCTCGGCGAGCGGGAGCGGCGGGGCGTTCGCCTCCACCGGGTACACGGGCTCGACGTCCTCGCCGCCGCTTGCGGCCGCCGCATCGGCGGCAGCGCCCGCATCGGCCGTGGTCGAGCCGCTCATGTGCACCACGCCGGCGTCGGAACCAGCGGTAGTCGACCTCGGGCACCCCAGCGCGAGGCCAGAGACGAGAGCCACGACAGCGGAGCACGCGAGCCTCATGCGGTGCACGCTACCACTACGTGCGGGCCCGGTGGGCGGATGCACTCCTCGCAGAG
>JAYTZB010000026.1:0-4818 GCA_043742085.1 Polyangiaceae bacterium | reverse complement strand
ACCTTCAGCGCGTCGCAGCGGGCCTTCTCGTCGGCGCTGACGATGGGTCGCTGCGGCGGGAGCGGCTTCAGCGGTGCGCCGTTGCCGAGATGCCCATCGAAGAAGACGCGGAGCACGTCGCCGTTCTTGTCCTCGGTGACGAAGAAGGAACCGTCCTTCGCGACGAGCACGTCGACCGGGGCGCCCTGGGGATCCTTGCCGTCCGCGCTCTTCTCCCAGCCGCGAATGATGTCCATCGGCTCGCCGGCGCCCGGCACGCCCTGCGCGTCGACGGGCACGAGCATGAGGCGATGGCCGTGTCGACGGGCTTCACGTTCCGACGCCGACGCAGACGCCGGCCGGCGTCTTGAGGTTCTTGAGGCGAGGGAGCCCGTCGCAGGTGCCTTCGGTGGTGTAGGCCTCTTCGCCGGTGGCGTCGTCGGTGGTCGCGTCCTCCTCGCCGGGGTTCGAGCACGCCGGCACGACGGCCGACGCGACGAGCGCGCTGAGGGCGAGCCCGAGCGGGAGGAGAGCCGAGCGCTTCATCGTGCTCCCATGCAGCAACGTGTGGTCCATTGTGGTTTCGGATCGAGACCCGCGCTTCTTCGGCGTTTTCGAGGTCCCACCCGTCAAGGTGGATCGCGAACGATCCGCATTGTCTCCGGAAAGTTTTCCCCCGGCGCGACGGCTACCATCTCGCCCGATGCGCGCGATCGTGATCGGCTCGGCGGCGGGCGGGGGCTTCCCGCAGTGGAATTGCGGGTGCCCGAACTGCGTCGGCGTCCGCGCCGGGCGGGCGGACCTCGCGCCTCGCACGCAGGACTCGGTGGCGGTGACGTCGAACGGTGAGCGCTTCGCGCTGATCAACGCGTCGCCGGACATCCTCGCGCAGATCAAGGCGACGCCCGCGCTCTGGCCGAAGGCGCCGCGGCACACGCCGATCGGCGCGGTGGTGTTGACCAACGGCGACATGGATCACGTGCTCGGTCTGTTCTCGCTGCGCGAGTCGCAGCCGCTGGCCCTCTACGCCACGCCGCCGGTGTGGAAGGGGCTCGAGGCGAGCGTGCTCATTCGCACGCTGAAGCGCTTCGAGGGTCAGGTGGTGTTCCGGCCGCTGGTCCTCGGCGAGGAGGTCGACCTCCGCGACGCCGCCGGCGAGTCGCTCGGCATCCGGATGCGCGCGCTCGCGGCGCCGGGCAAGCTGCCCGTTCACCTCATGGGTCATGCCGCGGCGAGCCCCGAGGACAACGTCGCCCTCTCGCTCCGCGATGCCGCGGGCGGCGGCGGCGCCCTCGCGTACGCGGCGGCCTGCTCGAGCCTCGAGGGCGACGCGCTCGCTGGACATGCCGCGGTGCTCTTCGACGGCACGTTCTATCGCGAGGACGAGCTGGTCCGGCTCGGCCTCTCGAAGGCGGTCGCGAAGGACATGGCCCACGTGCCGATCAGCGGCCCGGGCGGGAGCCTCGCCGCGGCCGAAGCGCTCGCTTTCATGCGCAATACACGTAAAATCTACACCCACGTGAACAACACGAACCCGATCCTCGCGGACACCGAGGAGCGCCGCGCCGTGCTCGCCGCCGGCTGGGAGATCGCCTTCGACGGGATGGAGATCGCGACATGACGCTCGACACGCCGAACGAGCACCTCCTCGACACCGATGCGTTCATCGCGCGCCTCGAGGCGGAGGGCGAGAAGCGCTACCACGACAAGCATCCGTTCCACATCGCGATGCATGCCGGTCAGCTCTCGCGCGAGCAGATCCAGGCATGGGTCAGGAACCGCTTCTACTACCAGACGCGCATCCCCATCAAAGACGCCATCGTGCTCTCGAAGTCGGAGGATCCGGCATTCCGTCGCGTGTGGATCCACCGCATCTTCGATCACGACGGCAAGGTCGAAGGCGAAGGCGGCATCGCGCAGTGGCTTCGTCTCGCGCACGGCGTCGGCCTCGACGTGGACGAGGTGAAGAGCCTCCGCTCCGTGCTGCCGGGGGTGCGCTTCGCATGCGATGCGTACGTCACCCTCGTGCGCGAACGACCGCTCGTGGAGGCGGTCGCGTCGTCGCTCACCGAGTTCTTCTCGCCCGACATCATGGCGCGGCGCATCGCGGCGTGGGAGACGCACTATCCGTGGGTCGAGGCGGAGACGCTGGCCTACTTCCGTGGACGCGTGACGCGCGCGAAGCAGGACTCGCGGGAAGCCGTCGACTACGTGCTCGCCAATGCGCCGACGCGCGCGGTGCAGGAGCGCTGCATCGACGCGCTGATCACCAAGACGCAGATCCTGTGGGCGCTGCTCGACGCGGTCAGCACCGCGCATCCGCTCACGGGCGGCTGAGGCGACACGAAGCCATGGCTGTCGCGATCGAAGGTGCGTTCGTGCCGAAGCTGGCGAGGAAGGCGCGGCTCAAGCACGATCGTCACGCCGACAAGCTCATGATCATCTACCCCGAACGCGGGCTCGAGCTGAACGACGCGGCCGCCGAGATCGCTCGAAAGTGCGACGGTTCGCGCTCCGTGAGCGTCATCGTGGACGAGCTCGCGAAGGAGCACGACGGAGCGCCACGGGCCGTCATCGAAGCCGACGTGGTCGCCTTCGTGAGCATGCTCCGCGACAAGGGGCTCCTCGAGCTTCCATGACGACACCGCGCCCGTACACGCTCATCGCCGAGCTGACGTATCGGTGCCCGCTGCGCTGTCCGTATTGCTCGAACCCCGTCGACTACGCCGAGAACAAGGACGAGCTCTCGACGGAGGAGTGGTGCCGCGTCTTCGCGGAGGCCGAGGAGCTCGGCGTGATGCAGCTTCATCTCACCGGCGGCGAGCCGCTCGCGCGAAAGGACCTCGAGCTGCTGGTGGCTCGCGCTCGCGCGGTGGGCCTCTACACCAACCTGGTGACCAGCGGCATCCCGCTGGCGCGCGAACGCCTCGAGCGCCTCGCGCAGGCCGGCATCGATCACGTGCAGGTGAGCATCCAGAGCAGCAAGCCAGACCTCGCAGACGAGATCGCGGGCTACGCGGGTCACGCGAAGAAGCTCGAGGTCATGCGGTGGGTGAAG
This sequence comes from Polyangiaceae bacterium, assembly GCA_043742085.1. Taxonomy (GTDB): domain Bacteria; phylum Myxococcota_A; class Polyangia; order Polyangiales; family Polyangiaceae; genus Labilithrix. The sequence continues at coordinate 1,781 of JAYTZB010000026.1, read as the reverse complement.
GCCCTCGGGCTGCCGCTCACCATGAACGTGGTCTTGCATCGGGCGAATCTCGGTGAGATCGACGAGCTCGTGGCGCTGGCCGAGGAGGTCGGCGCGGATCGACTGGAGCTGGCGAACACGCAGTACGTGAGCTGGGCGCTCTCGAACCGCGACGTGCTCTTGCCCACGCGTGATCAGATCGAGCGCGCCGGGGAAGAAGCGGCGCCGCATCGTGATCGGCTCCGCGGCACCATGGACGTCCTCTTCGTGAAGCCCGACTACTTCGGCACCACGCCGAAGGCCTGCATGGATGGCTGGGCGCGCCGCTTCCTGCAGATCGTGCCCGACGGACGCGTGGTGCCATGCCACGCCGCGACGAGCATCACCTCGCTCACCTTCGACGACGTGCGGGGCAAGCCGCTGAAGGAGATCTGGGAGACCTCGCCGGCGCTGCTCGCGTACCGCGGCGAAGAATGGATGCAGGAGCCGTGTCGGAGCTGCGACAAGCGCACGATCGACTTCGGCGGGTGCCGCTGCCAGGCATTCGCGCTCACCGGGGACGCCGCGGCGACGGATCCGGCCTGCACCCTGTCACCGCGACGCGCGGAGATCGACGCGGCGCATGCGCGAGCGTCGGCAGGGGCGCGCGCGGCCGCGGAGCCGAGCGACCGGCGCTACTTGTACCGAGGGCCGGCCGCGAAGGGCGCGCGCTAGATCAGGAGCAGCCGTAGTAGTCCGGCTGCTGGCTGTAGATGGAGCCGATGCAGGAATGCATCGCGCCGCAACCGTTGTTGCCCGGCGTCGCGCACACGCTCGTGCCTCCCGCGGCCATGCAGGCGCCGCGCGGCTTGCACACGATGACCGTGGAGCTCATGGCCGTGGGCGTGCTCGCGCAGCAGACATCGCCGACCGCGCAGTCGTCCGCGCTCCGACAGCAGCCGGAGATCGCGGCGCAGGTCCCTAGCGGCTTGCAGCTTGGCATCAGCGGGCTCTCGTAGCAGCACGCCGCGGCCGGGCTCCCGAACGAGGCCATGCCGACGCAGCTGGCAGCTGCAGGTGCGGCGCACGTCGTGAAGGCCGGACAGTAGCCGCCACCGCCGGCGTCGATGCTGCCATCGCTGCCGTCGAGGGCGCCGTCCGAGACCCCGCCGTCGCCGACCGCGCCGTCAGCGCCGTCAGCAGCGGCCGCGTCGGCAGCGTCGGTGCCGCCGCTGGAGTCGAGCGGCGAGAACGCATCCACCTCGACGAGGCCGCCGTCGGGGCTGCGCTGTCCGGGATCGGCGCAGGTCCCGCTCGTGCAGTCGACGGTCGAGTCGACGCACTTCTTTCCCACGCACGTGCTGCTCTCGTTGCACGGAACGCCTGCGCAGACGGGGTCGAGCACGATCGGCAGCGTCACCGCCATGTGATCGACGAAGCCGAAACGGCGTCGAGCGACGATGCAGCCCGGGCCGAAATTCGGAGCGATGCAGTCGGCGACGCGCGTGGTGCCGAACGCTGCGACGAGGACGACCGCGCCGCCGCCGCTGCTGGGCGTCAGCGCGAGAGTTCCCACCTTGCGCGGCGGCGCGCCCTCCGTGCAGTCGCTCGTGGTGGTGGTCGCGAAGCGCGTGCCCGGGACGTCGAGCGCGGCGCGGTGCTCGGCCTCGTGCGAGTCTCCGGCGATCACGATGTCGACGCCGCGCATGTCCGCGCAGACCACGTTGGTGCCGATGTCGATCGTCACCTGAGTCGCGGTCCGACAGCCATGGCCGAGCAGCGCCACCGTGGGCAGCGCGGCGCCGAACGTGAGCAGCTTCGAA
>JAYTZB010000025.1:0-3758 GCA_043742085.1 Polyangiaceae bacterium | reverse complement strand
GGCCCCCGGATGGCCTCGCTGCGCGGACGTGCGATGCGCGATGCGCCGGAGGGCGGAGTCGCGGTCGGCGATTGGGCGCTCATGGCGCCCGCGTCGGAGGGGTCGGAGGACGTCGTGGTGGAGCGGATCCTCCCGCGACGCACCGCGTTCGTCCGTCAGGCCGCCGGCGAGCGGTCCGAGCCACAAGCCATTGCGGCCAACGTCGATCGCGTGCTCGTCGTCACCTCGGTCGAGGGCGACTTCAACGCGCGTCGCCTCGAGCGCTATCTGGTGGCGGTCGCGACGAGCGGCGCCGTCGGCATCATCGTCCTCGCGAAGGCCGATCTCCTCGCCGGCGCCGACGACGTGGTCGTGGAGGCCGCGAAGCTCGCGCCGGTGATCCTCACCAGCGCGCGCAGCGGGCTCGGGCTCGACGAGCTGCGCGCGCAGATCCCGCGCGGCACCACGGCTGCGATGGTCGGGTCGTCGGGCGTCGGGAAGTCCGCGCTCGTCAACGCGCTCCTCGGTCGATCGGCGCAGCACGAAGGCGCCGTACGCGAGCACGACAAGCGCGGCCGCCACACCACCACGAAGCGCTCGCTGTTCGCGGTTCCCGGCGGCGGCCTCCTCGTCGACACGCCGGGCATGCGCGAGCTGAAGCCCTGGCAGGCCGGCGAGTCGGCCGAGGACGACGTCGAGAGCGCCTTCACCGACATCGCCGAGCTCGCGAAGGCCTGCAAGTACACGGACTGTCGCCATGCTGCCGAGCCGGGATGCGCGATCCGCGGCGCCGTCGCCGCGGGCACGCTCGACGCGGCACGCGTCGCCTCGTGGGAGAAGCTCGAACGCGAGCGCGGCGAACGTCAGGGACGTCAGAACGTCTTCGCGCAGCTCCAGGAGAAGCGGCGCGAGGCACGCGCCGGCGCCGTGGCGCTCAGGAGGCGCCTCTTCACGAAGCGCGGCCGCTGAGGGCCACCGCCGGAGCGTGCGCGATCACCAGCCCTCGGCCTGCGGCTCGAGGCCCAGTCCGGTGACGATGCCGGTGCTCGTGTCCACGTCTCCGCCGAGCGCGCGCGCCCGCATGGGGCGATCGAGCAGCGACGACATCGCCGCCGCGGCGACGCCGCCGAGCGCGTAGAGCCCCACCGTGATCGCCTTCGTTCGCAGCGTCATGCCACGATGACGGCGCGGCAGCCCGAGCACCGGCGTGAGCAACACGGCGCCCAGGCCCGCAGCGACGCCGAGCGCGAGGCCACGCAGAAGCGGGCGCTTCCCGCCCATCGCGACCGGCGCATAGTAGAGAGCGTTGCCGACCAGGTCGCCGACCAGCGTGTAGCCACGCAGCCTCTCGGCACGTGGCACCGACGAGCCGCTCGCGCGCAGCACGCGCGCGAGCGCGGCCATGCCCAGGAGGTCCATGCGCGGCGGATGGGGGACGAGCTGCCGGACCACCTCGTGCGCGAGGGTGACAGTCGCAGCGCCCGCGGCGCCGCTGGCCAGTGCCTTCCACGACAGGCCGTGCAGCCCATCGCTGCCGGCGCGATTGTTCTCCAGGTTCATCGCTCGCCTCCGGCCACCCGACACTGCATCTGACGCGCCCACGGCCCGCGAGCGCGACGACGGGGACCGTCGGCGCGCCTCAGACGCCGGCGAACGAGCTGCTCGGGGTGCGCATGTTGTGCACCCGGAGGAGGCAAGTTGTGCACTGCCAAGATTCAACGCCGTTTCGTGAGCCAGCTCTGGCGAGGCGCAAAAACAGGCAGATCCGGCGACCGCGGTGGACGGGGCCAACTGCACAAGTTGTGCATCTCCGTCCCGTCAACTTGCGCCTTCGGGGGTGACAACTGGCGCATCGGAGCGGCCGTTACCTGAATCAGAATGCGCGTTTGAGACGTTCTGCCACGCCAGACGCCCGGCGTGGCGGAACGCGGCACACGCATTGCTTCATAGAGGTCAGCAGCCCGCAGCGAACCCCGAGCGCCGTCTGCTCGTGCTCGCCAGTGCGCATCGGTCGGTAGCCCTCCTCTCGCGGATCCCTCGACGACACGCCTCGTGTCGCGCCGGCGATCGCGCGTCATCCGTCGTGTCCGCGCCCGCGGTCGCGCGCGTCTGTTCGCACGTTTCGCTGGAGAAGACATGAGGTCCTTTCGGAAGCTGCCCTCTCTCGTGACCGTCGCGCTGCTCACCTCGAGCGTCGCGGTCCTCGGCGCCGTGCTCGACGACTCGAGCCCGCCGTCCGCGGGTGATCCTTCGGCGTTCACGTGGCCGTACACGAAGGACCTTGCTCTCCTTCCTGCCGCGAACGCCGGCGCGTTCGGCGGCGGCCCCACCGGCACGCTCACCGACGCGCACCCGAACGTCGTCCTCGTCACAGCCGGCACAGGCACCTTCGACATCCCGACCGGAGCCGCGCCGAGCCCGCTCTACGGCGCGCAGCCGTTCACGCAGCAGATGCTCCTCTTCGAGGAGTTCGGCCGCGACACGCTCGCCAACGCTCCGGCCGCGCCGCTGCCGTTCCCGAAGCCGGCCCTGGGTCCGGCGCCCGAGAACGACCCCATCGACGTCGCGGCGAGCGGCCCGAACGGCGCCGACCTCGAGGACTTCCTCGGCCAGCCCGGCATCTCGCCGACCCCGACGCAGCTCTCGAACACCATCGACCAGAATCCCTGGAAGACGACCATCGAGGCCTTCCTCGGCCGCACGCTCGTCAACCCGCCGGCCGAAGGTCGTCCGCCCGGCAAGGGCTGGTCGCACCAGCGCTGGAACGAGTACTACCCGCGCGTCTTCTTCAAGACGGCGCAGGCAGGCGCACGCGAGAACCTCGGCATGCGCGACGCGAAGCAGCGTCACGGCTACAGCGCGGGCGAGTTCGGCCCCGGCGGCATCTACCACCGCGTCTTCTCGTCGAACGTTCCGGGCACGACGCTGACCGGCTCGACGACGGGCGTGCGCGTGAGGTTCCACCCGAACTTCCCCGAGCAGAATCACACGTCGGTGTGGACGTTCGACGGCACGTTCCCCGCGAAGCTCGCGGTCGCTCGCTACGGCGAGCCGATCCTGATGCGCCACTACAACGCGCTGCCGATCAACCCGGCCGCCAACCGCGGCTTCGGCATCCACACCATCAGCACGCACGAGCACAACGGTCACAACCCGGCCGAGAGTGACGGCTACACGAACGCGTTCTTCTTCCCCGGTCAGTTCTACGACTACCGCTGGCCGATGGCGCTCGCCGGCAGTGACACCGTCAACACCACGGCTTCCGATCCGCGCGCCGCTTCGCCGTGCTCACCGGGCGAGAGCTTGCTCGTCAACGACGGACCGACCGCGACGGAGCGCACGTGCGACGCGAACGGTCGCATCCAGGTGCGCGGCGACTGGCGCGAGACGATGAGCACGCACTGGTTCCACGACCACATGCTCGATTTCACGGCCCAGAATGTCTACAAGGGAAACGCCGTAATGTTCAACTATTACAGCGCCTTGGACCGTGGCAACGAGGCGCACGTCGACGGCGTGAACCTCCGCCTGCCGAGCGGCAGCGCGCTGCCCTGGGGCAACCGCGACTACGACATGAACCTCGTCATCGCCGACAAGGCCTGGGACCCGACCGGCCAGCTCTGGTTCAACATCTTCAACAAGGACGGGTTCCTCGGCGACCAGGTCCTCGTCAACTGGCAGTACAAGCCGTTCGTCGAAGTCCGCGCGCGTCGCTACCGCTTCCGCATCCTCAACGGCTCGGTGTCGCGCTACCTCGCGCTCGCGCTGGTCAAGCAGGT
>JAYTZB010000024.1:0-5686 GCA_043742085.1 Polyangiaceae bacterium | reverse complement strand
AACAAGCCGGAGTTCACGAACGTCACCGCGGACGTCGACACGTCGTTCGCGAAGGGCGCCGCCTTCGCCGAGTGGCTGAGCCTCAACGGAGCGCTCACGCAGCCGCTTCCCGCGCCGCAGATCCAGATCCAGGAGGCGCGTCACGATCTCGATGCGCCGATCACGGCGCCGGCGCAGAAGTGGCTCACGACGACCGCGGCAAACGCCGTCGACTCGACGGGCGTTGGCCGGAAGACCGTCCAGCTCGCGACGTTCAACACCGAGTGGGGCAAGCCCGCCTCGCTGCAGTGCGGGCGCGTCATCTACAGCGACTTCCACGTGACCGCGAACGGACAGGTCTCGACGCAGGACGTGATCTTCCCGGCGGAGTGCAGCGGCCCGCTCACGTCGCAGGAGAAGGTCCTCGCGTTCATGCTCTTCGATCTCGCCTCGTGCGTGACGACGCCCGCTCCGCCTCCGCCGACGTGCGCTCCGAAGACGTGCACGGATCAGGGCCTCATGTGTGGCCTCGCCGGCGACGGCTGTGGCAACAGCATCGACTGCGGGCCCTGTCCTGCCGGTACGACCTGTGGCGGCGGCGGTGTGTCCAGCGTCTGCGGCGCCCCCGCATGCACGAAGGTCGCGTGCCAGGCTGGACAGTGCGGATCGCTCGCAGACGGCTGCGGCGGAACGCTGATGTGCCCGCCGTGCGCAGCGGGCAAGGCGTGTGGCGGCGGCGGTCCGAACCTCTGCGGAACGGCCACGTGCAACAAGCTCTCGTGCCCGGCGGCTGCGCCGGGCAGCGTGTGCGGTCCGGTCGCGGACGGCTGCGGTGGTGTCAACTCGTGCGCGTGCCCGCCGGGCAGCCCGTGTGTGAACGGCGTCTGCGGGGCTCCGCCGTGCACGCCGCGCACCTGCGCCGAGGCCGGCGCGAACTGCGGACAGGTAGCGAACGGCTGCGGCGCTCTCCTCGACTGCGGCAAGTGCCTGGCTCCGCAGAGCTGTGGTGGCGGCGGCAACGCAAACATCTGCGGCGGCGGCGTTCACTGAGGGCGCGCGCGGTCGGTCCCGCAGCAGAGCTCGCGCGATCTTTACGCACCTGACGCTCCGACCTGCCGCGAGCGCTTCGTCCTGGAGCGCCGCCGATCTACACTGAGCATCTTGGTAACGTCGAATCGCCGGGTCGCGCCCCGTCTTGGTTCCTCCACGCGCATCCTCTGGTCGATCGTCGGCCAGCACGACATCCAGATCGATCGCCTCCGCGACGTGAGCGCGTCGGGCGCGCGCGTCGCGACCGAGGCGGTGGCCCGGACCGGTGAGGAGGTCCGCTTCGATCTCCTCGACGATGCCGGCGAGCGGATCACGACCGGCCTCGCCAGGGTGGTGTGGGTCGACGCGGCGCGGGGAATGGGTATCGCGTTCCTCGCGCTCGGGATCGATCTCGAGCTCATCGCCGCGCTCGGCGTGCAGCAAGGCGGCGCCGGGGCTCGCCCGCCGTCCTTGCCGGGGAAGGTCGGCGGGCCTCCGCCATTTCCGGGCGAGCATCTCGTCGCCGCAGCCACCGCTACGCAGGACGACGACGACGTCGAGGACATCGACGAGACCGCGCCGCAGATCGAGCCGCTCGCCGTGCGGCCCACCGGCGTCATCATCGGCATCGATCTCGGTACCACCAACACCTGCGCGTCGTACGTCGTCGATGGCCGCGCCAAGATCATCCCGGGGCGGACGGGCTCGAACACCATCCCGTCGATGATCACCTTCGACCCGGACGGGAGCTTCCACGTCGGGCAGCGCGCCGCCGATCGCCAGATCCTCCAGCCCCTCCGGACCGTGTACGGCTCGAAGCGCCTGGTCGGCCGCACCTTCCGCGCCGAGCTCGCTGCGGATCTGCAGGAGCACTTCGCCTACCCGCTCGCCGAGGCCGAGGGCCAGCGCTTCGGCGCCCGCATCGGCGACGACGTCATCAGCATGGACACCATCGCGGCGCGCATCCTCGAGGAGGTGCGCAGCACGGCCGAGGCGCACCTCGGCGTCCCGGTGGAGGCCGCCGTGATCACGGTCCCGGCGTATTTCTCCGAGGTGCAGCGAGAAGCGGTGCGACGCGCCGCGGCGGAAGCGAAGCTGGTCGTGCATCGCATCGTCAACGAGCCGACGGCGGCCGCAGTCGCCTACGGCCACAAGCAGACGAAGAAGGCGCGCGTCGCGGTCTGGGACTTCGGCGGCGGCACGTTCGACTTCTCGGTCGTGGATCTGAGCGCTGGGCAGCTCGAGGTCCTGGCCACGGGCGGAGACAACTTCGTGGGCGGCTCGGACTTCGACGATCTCGTCGCGTCGCACCTGCTCGTCGAGTTCCAGCGGGCCGAGGGCATCGAGATCGATCCCTCGCCCCAGCAGATCGCGCGCTTGCGCGAGGTCGCAGAGCTCGCCAAGCGTGCGCTCTCGGTGCAGAGCGAGTACGTGGCCGAGCTCCCCGAGTTCACGCGGGAGCCGTTGAAGGCGCTGCGCGTCGAGATCACGCGCGACCGCTTCGACGCGATCACCGCGAACCTCGTCCTGCGCACGGTGCGCATCGCGACGGAGGTGATGAGCGCGCGCAAGCTCGAATTCGAGGACATCGACGACGTGATCCTGGTGGGCGGCAGCACGCGCGTCCCCGCCGTGCAGAACGCGGTGACCAAGCTCTTTGGACGTCGGCCGAGCCGGCGGATCAACCCCGACGAGGCGGTGGCGCTGGGCGCCGCGCTCCTGGCCGCCGAGATCGGCTCGGGCAGCGCGCCCACGCTGCTCGACATCCTCCCCATGAGCGTGGGCTACGGCTCGGCGGGCCTGCGCTTCGCCCCCATCGTGGCGCGCAACGAGCGGCTCCCCGTGGAACGCGAAGTGACGGTCGACGCGGATTTCTTGGGCGCGGTCTCGATGCCCCTCTTCCAGGGCGAGTCGGGCGACGTGACCCGGAACGAGTACCTCTGCTCGGCGCTCGTCGAAGATCGGGCGCTGCAGGACGGCGGCCGCGTCACCTTTCGCCTCTCGTTCGACGAGCACTGCGTGATGGCCGTCGACGCGCGCGACGAGCGCACCGGCCGCAAGCTGGCGACCAGGCTCGATCGTACGCGGGGCCTCGACGACATCCTGAGCGACCTCGGCAAGAGCAAGGCGCGAGGAGGCGCCCCGGCCGAACCCGCCAGGGCCGAGCCCGACCCGTGGAAGCTGCCCCCGTCGCCGCTCGGCAAGGTGCTCGGCAAGCTGTTCAAGCTATTCGGCCGGTCGGGGTAGCGCGCTCTGCACTGCCTTTGACGAATCTGCCCGCGGGCTCGAAAGTCTTGGCACTATGCGCTCGTGCCTACGCCCAACCCTGCCCTTGCGCCCGGCCACCTCAAACGATCGGTCGGCCTTTACGGCCTGATGTTCGTATCACTCGGCTCGATCATCGGATCGGGCTGGCTGCTCGGCGCGCTCAACGCGGCGCAGGTCGCGGGCCCGGCGTCGGTCCTGTCCTGGATCCTGGCGGCCTCCATGCTCTCGCTCCTCGCGCTGGCGTACGCCGAGCTGGGCGCGACCTACCCGGTGGCGGGTGGTTCCGGAAGGTTCCCCTACTACTCGCATGGTCCGATCGCGGGCTTCATGGCGGGCTGGGCGTCATGGCTCCAGGCGGTGTTCATCGCGCCCATCGAGGTGCTCGCCGCCATCACGTACGTCAACAGCGTCACGTGGGTGAACGAGCACTTCAACATGATCCACAAGGCCGGCGACAACGCCGGCCTCCTCAACAGCACCGGGCTCGTCGTCGCGCTGCTCCTCATGGTGCTCTTCACGGCCATGAACCTGGGCGGGGCGAAGTTCCTCTCCGAGAGCAACGCGATCGTCGTGATCTGGAAGACGGCCGTGCCGGTCCTCGCCGTCGGCGTCGTCGCCTACTTGCAGTTCAACCCCGCCAACTTTCATGCGGGCGGCGGCTTCATGCCGTTCGGTTTCCACGGCGTCTTCGCCGCGCTCACCGGCGGCGTGGTGTTCGGCCTCCAGGGCTTCGAGCAAGCGGTCCAGCTCGCAGGCGAAGCGCGTGATCCGAAGCGCGATCTCTCGCGCGCGATCCTCATGGCAATGGCCATCGGTGCCGTTCTGTACGCGGCGCTGCAGATCGTGATGATCGGAGGCCTCGACCCGGCGAACATCGTCGGCGGCTGGAAGAAGCCGCTCGGAAGCGACCCGTCGGACTACGGCGCCTGGTACACGCTGGCGCTCGCGGTCGGCGCCGGGTGGCTCGCCAAGATGCTCATCATCGACGCGGTGATCTCACCGGCGGGCACGGGCGTCGTCTATGTCGGCACCACGGCGCGTCTCTCGTACGCGCTCGGCGAGGAACCCGAGATGCCGAGCGCCCTCGCGCGCACGAACGCCAAGGGCGTGCCGGTCGTGTCGATCCTCTTCGGGTCGATCATCGGAATGCTCGCGCTCGGGCCCTTCAAGAGCTGGTCGGCGCTCGTCAACGTGGTCACCGGCGCCACCGCCATCATGTATGGGTTCGCGCCGGTGTCGCTCGCGGCCCTTCACCGCGTCGATGGCGCCCGGACACGTTCCTACCGCGTGCCGATGCCGCGCGTCCTCCTCCCAGCCGGCTTCTGCTCGGCGAACCTCATCCTCTACTGGGGTGGCTTCGATACGACATGGAAGCTGGCGCTGGCCATGCTCCTCGGCCTGGTGCTGTTCGCGATCGGTGCCATGCGCGCTCGCACCGGCGCGCAACGGACGATTCGCAACGCCATCTGGGTGGCGCCGTGGCTCGGCGGCCACGTGGTCCTCGGCTTCGTTGGCCGCTACGGGGCGGGAGCCAGGAGCATCCTGCCCGGCTGGGTCGATCTCGCCGCGGTGATCGTCTTCGCCCTGGCGATCTTCTACTGGGCCGTGAGCCTCACGTTGCCGGAGGATGAAACCGCGGCGGCGGTGGCAAAGGACGCGAAGCAGATCGACTACGTCCCGTAGCGGCGGAGCGGACGAGAGCGATCAACCGCCGGCGCAGAAGCCGTTCTGGCAGGTGCCGCCACACGCTGCGCAGCTGCCGTTCGAGCAGGGCAGCTGGCAGAGCCCCTTCGGGCTCGCGACGTGCGGCGCGGCGCACGGAGGGGGTGACGGAAGCACGCACTTCACCTTCGTCGCGGGAGGCGCCGGTGTCGTCGACGTCGCTGCGCTCGGCGCCGTGCCTGCCGTCTTCGCTGGAGCGGGGGTGGAAGCTTCTCCGCACGTCTTGAACTTCAGGGCCGGGTTGTCGAGATCGTCGATGAGATCCGGGCCACACACGGGTCGTTGCTTCGGGCAGTCCGTGTCCGCCTTGCAGGGCGTGACGCAGAAGAAGAGCGTGGCGGCAGATCCCTGGATGAGGCGGTCGCCCGGCTTGCACGATCCCGCCGCCGGCCTGACGTTCACGCAGACGAGCGGGCCATTCGGGGTCGCGGAGCCCGTGCACGATTGCCCGGGAGGGCACTGTCCGCGGCCCTGTCCGCACATCTGCCTGCACTTCTGCGACTCGATCCCGCCTGGCACTTCGGTGAGCTTGACCGAGAGCTGCCCTGGCTTGCAGCCTCCCGCATCGCGCTTCGGGTCGGCCGAGGGCTCGGGGGCCGCACTCGCGGTAGCCACCGGCGTAGAAGGAGCCGCGACGGGAGCGATACCCGCTTCGGCGGCAGCGTCCGCGTCGTCACCAAGATGGAGC
>JAYTZB010000023.1:0-7388 GCA_043742085.1 Polyangiaceae bacterium | reverse complement strand
GGCCCCACGAGGATCACCAGCGCGCGTACGGTGGTGCGTGCTTCGCGGAGGAGCGCTGCGTCCTGCATGGCTTCGGCACGCGCGACGATGCGTCGCCATACCGCGAGCTGCGCGGGAGTCTGACCCTCCTCGCCGTACCAGGTCGCGAGGACGCGCAGAGCCGCCGGATCGTCCTCGGCGCCGGTCAGGAGATCCTCGATCGCTTCGGCGCGCGCGCCCAGCGCTCGGCGCACGTACGCCCGACCAAGACGCGCCGCGCGGAGGCCCGGGAGGTGCTCGAGCGCCACGTTGTACACACGCTCCGCCTCGCGCAGATCGCCTCGTCGTGCCCGCAGGCCGCCGAGCCCGATATAGGCCTCCTCGCACGTCGGATCGAGGGAGAGAGCGTCGTTGTAGCGACGCAGCGCCAGATCGTCTTCGTGGGCGACCTCGTGCGCGCGCGCGATTCGCACCAGCTCGAGCGCGCTCGACGCAAATGCCGGCGGCGCCGTACCGAGCACCATGAAGCCGATGAGCGAAACGATGGTCGCCGCCCGCCGCATGCCGACGAGGATAGCGCTATCGTCGAGGTCGATGTGGCCGTTCGGGCGTGACAAGAAGGTGTGGGACCGTCTCGCCGCCGCGTCCGCGCGCGGCGGCGGGCAGGTGGGCGAACCGCTGCAAGCCGTTCACGTCGCGGTGCTCACCACCATCGTCTCGCCGTCCACGGTCGTGAGCCCGTTCACCGGCATGCGCGCTGGATTCCTCCTCGTCGAGCTCCTGGAGCGCATCCCGGTCGCCAACGACCAGGGCGCCGACGGCGAGGTGGTCAGCGACCGGTACGACTTGCTCGGTACCGTCGTTCTCGGCGACGTCGTGACGCTGCGCGACCAGGACGGTGACGAGATCACCATCGTTGCGCGCCGCGCTCAGTTCAAGGCAGCGTTGCCGCGACGCGGTGGGACGCCGATCACGCGCATGCCTCCAGAGATCGCGCCGCTCCTCTCGCGGACGACCGGGCGCGGCGTCCTCTGTTATCGCGAGCTCACGATGTCGACCGGCGACACGCTCCGACTGCGCGCCGTCGTCGAACCGACGCAGAGCATCGTGGCCGACGGCTACCGCTCGGGGACGCGCCTCACCTACCTCGCGCGCGATGACCTCGCGCCGGTCGTGCTCGAAGAGGTCTTCGAGACGCCGGCCTGGTGATCCGGAGCGGTACTCGGGCGCCGGCCGCGGCTCCCGGAGGGCGGCTTCGATTCGCGCGCCGCCAGCTTCTCCTTCGCCAGGCCCTCGAACTCGGTCTGGAGGTCCTTCAGCTCCGCGTCGGTGAGCGTCTCGAGGCCCATGAGCCGATTGCGCGCGGTGTCGTTCGAGCGAATGAGCTCGTCGAGCTTCAGATGCAGCGCGTGCGAATCACGGTTCTGCGTGTTCTGGATGAGGAACACCATCAAGAACGTGATGATGGTCGTGCCCGTGTTGATCACGAGCTGCCAGGTATCGGAGTAGTGGAAGAGCGGGCCGGTGATGCCCCAGATGACGATGACGATGGCAGCGCCGACGAAGGCCCACGGGCTTCCGACACCGTGCGACGCGCGGCTCGCAATCCGGCGGAACACGTCATTCGACGCGTACGGGCCTTTTTCGATTTTCTTCTGAACGCCTCGGTTAACCATCGACCAGCTCATCGATGCACGGTGCAACAAGCTTGCCGCGGGCAAAGCCGCACGGAACCGCAGCTCAGCTCATGCGCCGTATGCGGCTCCGGCGTGCGCATCCGCACGTATGTGGCGAGCCGGGCCGTTGCTCGCCTCCGCGCGTGCGCCCTCACCAGCGATTCGAGCGATGACGGTGCGGCACGCTTGTTGAACCCAGGGGCCACGCTGCGTAGTCCGCAGGAAGGAGCCTTGCGAATGCAATCGCCGGTTCAGCTCACGTTTCGAGATTTTCCACCGTCCCCAGCACTGTCCGCGCACGTGGAGAAGCGCGCTGCGAAGCTCGATACATTCTTCGATCGCATCGTGAAGTGTCACGTGGTCATCGAGTCGCCGCACCGGCGCAGCTTGCATGGCCAACGCTTTCATGTGCGGATCGATCTGCACGTCCCCGGCAAGGAGCTCGTGGTCTCCAAGACGCCCGACGAGGCGAAGGAAGACGCGTGGGCAGCCGTCGACGACGCCTTCGGGGACGCCGAGCGGCTCCTCGAGGAGTTCGCGCGACAGCAGACGTTCGACATGAAGGCCCATCTGAAGCCGCCACACGGCGTCGTCGCGAAGCTCTTTCCCGACCGCGGCTACGGCTTCATCGCGGCGGACGGAGACGGTCGCGAGGTCTATTTCCACGAGAACAGCCTGCTCGGCGCGCGCTTCGACAAGCTCTCGGTGGGATCGCGCGTGAGGTTCGCAGAAGAAGACGGTGACAAGGGCCCGCAGGCCAGCACCGTGCACGTTCTCGGCTGAGCGAGCCACGGAGCTCGCGGCGCCTGACCGTTCGTCGTGCTCTCACACGGCGAACGGGAAGGTGTCGGGAGCGTCGGGACCGTGCCAGCGCGCGCTCCTCTCGAGCGGCTCCACGGCGTGCGTCCGGTCGACGTGCACCACGGCGTCGAACTGATCGGCGACGTGAGCGTGGAACCAGTGGCTCTGACGCTCCGTGTCGGGTCGATAGACGACGCCCACGGCGCGCTCGAGGCGCTCGCGGCGGAGGACGTCCGGCAGGTGCCCGTCATCGCCGGGCAGCACGGTGAAAGCTGGGATCGAGAGGCCGTGAAACAGGGCCTCGCAGCTACCTTCGAGGGCCGGGCGTAGCACCTTCTTCTCGACCGGGCCGTCCCAGTCGGACGCCGCGCTCACCTGGCCTTCGTAGGTGGTGAAGCCCACGAGGAACGCGTCGCGTCCGTAGCGCTCGCGCGCGAGCTGGCCGACGTTGAGCTCGCCTTCGCGTCCCATCTCCGTGGCGCGCGCGTCGCCGAGGTGCGAATTGTGCGCCCACACGCAAACCTTGCTCGGGCGACGGAGCTCGTGATCGAGATACTGGGCGATGGCGCCGATGGTGTCTGCCATGTGCCGGTCGCGAAGGTTCCAGGTGACGACCGCCCCGCGGAACATCGAGCGGTAGTACTCCTCGGCGCTCTTCACCAGGCGCGCGTTCTGCTCGACGTGAAAGAGCTCGTCGCCGGCAGACCCTCCGTCGTTTCGCGCGTGCTCGATCGCGCGCTCGCGCATCTCGTGGAGCTGCTGCATCACCGCGTCCTCGCAGGAGGTGCCGAGCCCGAGGCCGGAGGCGTACGCATACGCCGTGGAGTCCCTTCCGTGGTGCCCAAGGCATGCGTAGCGAGCGCGGGCCCGCTGCGCGGCCGGCGGATCGACCCGGTCGAGATACATGAGGACTGCATCGATCGACGTGTAGAGGCTGTAGAGGTCCATGCCGTAGAGATCGACCATGCGGCGCGCCGGTGTGCCCGACGTGCCCCCTGCGCGCGACTCGTTGTGAGCGCGCAGCCAGCGAGCGAGCTCGATCATCTCCTTGTTGCGCCACATCCACGTGGGGAAGCGGCCGAACGACGAGAGCGCGGCGTCGGCGTCCCGGTCGCTCGATGCGCCCTTGACCCACCGGTTCAGTCGATGAACGTCGGGCCAGTCGCCCTCGATGGCGATGGCGTCGAAGCCCTTCTCCTCGATCAGCCGCTTCGTGATGCGCGCGCGCTCGTTGTAGAACTCGTGGCTGCCGTGCGTCGCCTCGCCGAGGAGCACGAAGCGCGCGTCGCCGATCCGTTCGAGGAGGGCGCCGTGATCGTTGCTCTTGCCGGCGAGCGGAACCACGGAGGGAAGGAGCTGGCTCTCGGGAGACGCGGCGACGCCCATCACATGGCTCACTTTCCGAGCAGCGCGATCCGGTAGATCGAGCCGTTGTTCGCGGAGGTGGGCCCCGCGTGATTGTCGCTCGAGACATAGAGCGCCCCGTCGAGCGGCGAGATGGCCACGCCCACGGGACGCACCGGGTCTTCGCCGGCGTCGCCGAGCTTCCATGACCATTCACCGTCGCGCGGCGCGCCGTACTTGCCGCCGCCGAACACCGTCTCGTACGGGAAGGACGTCGCATCCTTCGTCGAGGTCGGCATCGGCGTCTTGCCGTCCGCATCGAAGGGAATCCAGATCACCTTGTTGCCGGTGGAGGGCTCGCGATCCCACGACCCGTGCAGCGCGACGAACGCGCCGTTCCGCCATTTGCCGGCGAGCGCGAAGGGCGCGGCGGGATCCGGAAACGTCATCCCGAGCGCGGCCGAGTGCGATTGGACGAAGCTCATGGGGCGCTCCACGTTGGCGGCGCACCACGCGTCGTCGCGCGGGCTCTTGATGTTCTTCGCGATCTCCTTGAAGACCGGCGTGTCGTGCTTGACCTCGCTGACGAGCGGCGTTCCCGGCGGAATCAGCGCGCCGTTCTCGACGATGCGCTGAGCGTAGAAGCAGAACGGATAGCCGTATTTCTTGCCCGGTTCGAGCGCGACGATCGCCTCGCCCGGGTTGTCCTCGTGGACGTCGACGCCGCCGTGCGCCAGGTCGTCGAAGCTGTTGTCGATGCCCACGAAGTGGCCGTGCGGGTCCCGTGCCATCGCCGTGACGTTGCGAACGCCGCGCACCACGATCTCGCCGTCCTTCCACTGGAACGGCTTGCCGGTCGCGACCATGCCCCGCGGGAAGCGCTTCACCACGTTGCGGTTGGTGTCGAAGTCAGCGGGCATCGGGTTCATCGAGTTGTCGGCCGAGCCGCTCACCGCGTAGATGAAGCCGTCCCACACGGCGACAGGATGCGTGGGATGACGCCCGCCTTCGGGCATGCCGGCGATCACCTCCTCGCCGGGTCCGCCCGCTTCGCTCTCGGCGGTGTAGCGCCAGCGCTTCACGCCGGTCTTCGAGCCGCAGTAGAGATCGAGGCCGTCGATGAAGCAGTTGTGCCCGTTGTCGCCGCCGGTCCGCGCCCACACGATGGTCTCCGGCGCGCCGTCGGCATAGAGCCCGTCGTGATCGATGTCGCGATAGCGACGGATCTCGCCGTCGCTCGTGACCGCGAGGAGATCGCCGTTGGGCGCGAACGTGATCCCGCGCAGCCGACCTTGCTTGTGGGCGACCACGCGGGCGCACAGCCCCTCCGCGACGAAGTGCCGGTCGGGCGGAAGACCGCGTGGGCCGCACGCGGCGCCCTTGCTGGCAGCGACGGCTGCGCCGGTCAGGCGTGCGGCCTGCGCCGTCTCGCTCTGCTGCTCGAGCGGTGTCGTCGCGCGCGGCTTCTCCTTCGCGCATCCGGTACATCCCGCAGCAGTAACGGCTGCGGCGACGACCGGGAGAGCGAGTCCGAGTCTCATCGTTGGTTCCTCATCTCTCCGTTCGGGCAACGCGCAGGCGCGAGATGACGTCGACGACGCCCCGCACGGCCTCGGCGATGTGGATGGCGCGCTCGCGTTGCGCTCGGTCGCCGACGCCTCCGGTCAGGACCACCTCGCCGTGGTGCACGACGACCTCGACATCGCTGGCATCGACGTATCCGTCATCGGTGAGGCGCGCGCAGACGTCGTCGTGGATCCGGTCGTCGCGCCGCTGCCAGCCCTTCACCCCAGGCGGCATCTTCGATGCGTCAGCAGCAGCCTCGGCGATGGGCTCGCCGAGATCGACGCGCTCGGCTCCCCGGGAGAGGCCCGGCTCCTCGCCATACGTGGGGAGCGCGACCCCTTGCTGCCCGAAGCTCTCGTACGGGCGATCACGGACCGGCAGATCTGCGCCGTCCACGTCACGGTAAGGCCAGCTCCGAGGCGTCATCGCGTCCTCCTCCGCCGCAGGCGCGAGCCCGCGGTGGCGACAGGCTTGCAACGCCCGTTCCTGTCCTGCTCGCGCCGCGCTCGAGATCTGATGATGGCCGCGATACGCGCCCGTGGGCGCGGGGCGCGAGCTGCGGCGCGGCCGTCGTGGCAAGTTGCCTCGCCGAGCGCGGTGGCGCGCTTCATCACCGATGGAAGTGTGACGTCAGCGGGCCTTGATCGATCGCGCGATGGAGACGACCGCGAGGCACTCGGTATCGGTGAGTCGCTTGAACATGGTCCCGTCGGTGCGCGCGCCGGTGGCGGTCGCGCAGATCGCGGTGTTGCCGACCTTGCTGCATGCTGTGACCTCGCAGTAGACGCCGCCGGCGTCGGGGCCGTCGTCGCGGGTGATCACGAAGGCATCGGGCGCCTCGTAGACGACGGTGCCCTTGCCTTTGGTCTTGGCGCGAAAGGCCAGCTTCTCGGCCGTGACGTCAGGGCTCTCGTTGCCGTGGCGTTCCGCGAACAGCACGTCGTAGCCGCTCGGCATGAGGACGCGGAAGAAGCTCCCGGCGAACTTCGCATCGCGGCCGGCAAGCTCCGCGGGCACGGTGGCGCCGCTCGGGATGCGGACCTTGACCTTCGCCTTCGGGACGTCGAATTCCTGCCAGGTCTCGGCGCTCGGCGGGGTCGGCGCAAGACCGCCGTCGGGCAACGACGCATCGGCGTTCGCGTCCGCCGCGGCCGATGCATCGCCGATCGGCGCGTCCGACGCGGCGGCTGGCGCGGTCTTTTTGGGATCGGGCGCGTCCTTCGAGCACGCGGTCGACGACGACGAGGCGAGGAACGCCACCGCGACGACGGAGGCGAGAGAGCTTCGCATGCGTCCATCGTACTCGGTGCCGACGCGGGTGACTGGAAAGCCGTCAGCGCACCTGCGCGACCACCGACGTGACGTGTCCGTCGGCGCGATCGATCTTCGCAACGAGCACCCGCGGGCCGGCGTGCTGCGGGATCGATGACGTGAGCTCGATGTCTCCATCTTTCCCGTGGTCGCCGCGCTTCACGATGAGCGCGTACTGCGCCTCGGAGCTGGGCTGGGCGTGGATGCCGATGTCGTACTTGGCGTCGCCGTCGCGAGCACCCAGCTGCGCTCGCCCGTCGACGACGCTGAGCGAGAACCGCGCGGCGTGTGACGACTTGTCGGGCGCGCGGTCCTCGATCTCGACGTCGATGGTCGGTGTCATCGACTTCGGCGCGTCGGCGGCGAGCGCGGAGTGGCATGCCGAGGGCGCGAGACCTGCGACGACGAGCGCGAGGACGGCGATCTTCTTGGAGACGAAGCGCATGAGGAAAGACTCCTTCGAGGGCTGAAGAGGGACGAGGGTCGAGTCGGTTGAAGGGCGTTTGCCGAGCGCGAACGCCGAGGCGCGTGAAGACGTCGCGTCGACGGCGCCGGTTCGCAAAGCGCGTGCCGTCGACCTCGAACGCGCAATTTCGCGGCGAGTCGCGAGGCGCCGCGCGGCTCGAGCGCGCCGCCGCGTCAACTTGTCAGCGTGCGCGCTGAGCGCGTGCCTTCGTGTCAGACGCGTGACGCGATGCTGCGGGCGTGCTT
>JAYTZB010000022.1:0-5795 GCA_043742085.1 Polyangiaceae bacterium | reverse complement strand
CTTTTCGGCGTTTCTTGTGGCATGCTCGCCGGCCATGGCGAAGGTCTACGCGGTGATCATGGCAGGCGGTGCCGGCACCAGGTTCTGGCCGGCGTCCCGATCGCTGCGCCCGAAGCAGCTCCTGCCGCTCGCGGGCGATAGCGAGGAGACCCTGCTCGCTGCGACGGTCCGCAGGCTCTCGCCGCTCGTCACCGAGGACCGCATCTTCGTCGTGACCGGCGAGCACCTCGCCGACGCCACCGCCAAGGCGGTGCCCGGCGTGCCGCGCGCGCAGATCCTGTGCGAGCCGGCGCCGCGCAACACCGCGCCGTGCATCGCGTGGGCGACGGCGACCATCGCGCGTCTCGATCCGGACGCGCTCGTCGCGGTGCTCCCGAGCGATCACTTCATCGGCAACGAGGAGGAGTTCCGCAGCGTGCTCGATCGCGCGCTGAAGACCGCCGCCACGGGGCGCGTCACCACGGTCGGCATCCTGCCGACGCGCCCCGAGACGGGCTACGGCTACATCGAGGTCGGCGACGACATCGACGGGGTGAGCACCGGCGCGAAGAGCGTGGTGCGCTTCGTGGAGAAGCCGGATCGCGCGCGCGCCGAGACGTTCCTGGCCGGCGGGCGCCACGTCTGGAACGCGGGGATGTTCTTCTTCCGCGCCAGCGACATGGCACAGCTCGTCGAGCGCCATCTTCCGGAGATCGCCGCGGGCGTCGGAAGAATCGACGAGGCCGCGCGCGCAGGAAAGGAGACCGAGGTGCTGAGGTCGATCTTCCCGACGCTCCCCAGCGTCTCGATCGACAACGGCGTGATGGAGAAGGCGGCGGGCCTCGCGGTGGTCGCCGGCGATTTCGGCTGGAACGACGTCGGAAGTTGGCAGTCGGCCTGGGAGCTCGGCTCTCCCGACGCCGCGGGCAATGCGCTGTCGGCGGGCGCCGTCGCCATCGACGCGAAGAACAACCTCGTTCGTACGCTCGGCACTGGCAAGAAGGTGGTCGCCCTCGTCGGCGTGAACGACCTCGTGGTGGTGGAGACGGAGGACGCGCTCCTCGTCATCCCGCGCGAGCGCGCGCAGGACGTTCGCCTGATCGTCGAGGCGCTGAAGGCCTCGGGGCGCACCGATCTGCTCTGATCAAGGCCTTTTCAGGGCTCTCCGCGGATCGCCGCGAGCGCGCTGTCGAGAGCGGACCACGTGTCGACGAGGCGCGCGGAGGGCGCGTTGGGAGCGACGACGCGCGCGCCGGCGCCGCCGAGCCATAGCTCCACGCGCTTCGGCATGAGCGCGAGCAGCGACTTCACGGCAAGCGTGGTCGCGCGTGCCGGAGCAACGGGCGAGATGGAGACACCCACGGCGTCGACGTCGAGCGCGCGCGCGGCGTCGGCGATCGCCTGCGGTGGCGTGTCGGCGCCGAGCACGCGCGGCGCGGCGAGGCTCGACGCGAGATAGACGGCGACCATGTCCACGCCGAGGAGATGCGGCTCACCTGGCAACGTCGCGAGCAGCACGGCCGGCGATCGGTCACCGTCGTCGAGAGCGCCTAGCAGAAGATGGAGCTGCGACGTGAGGCACGCGCTCGCGAGATGCTCGTGCCGGACGCCGAGGACGCCCTCGGCCCAGAGCTCTCCGACGCGCACCGCGAGCGGATGCGCGACGTCGGTGACGAACGCGCGGGGCCCCAGCGCGACCGCCGCGCCGCGCAACAAGGAGCGCACGCCCCGGACATCCTCGCCACGCAATGCCTCGATCACCCCCTCGACCGCGCGCGCGCCCGCCCCCGCACCCGCATTCGATCTTGCACTCGCACTCGCTCGCGCGCTCGCTGCCGCTTTCGCCCCCGCCCCGGCCCGCGCGCGCGCCGGTGACTCGGCCTCCGCCGCGACGACGAGCTTCGCCAGCTCCTCGGGCGCGAGCGTCACCACCTCGCTCGGCCGGAACCCGGCCTCGATGGCGCGTGCGACGAGATGCAGCCGGGCGATCACCTCCTCCGAGTAGACCCGGCTCCCGCCCGGCCGTCGCGACGGCAGCGGGAAGCCATAGCGCCGCTCCCACATGCGCAGCGTGTCCGCGGCGATCCCCGTGCGGTTCGCGACCACGCGGATCGAGGCACCCGAAAGGGCATCCTCCCCCGCGGGCGTCGCGGCGGGCGAGGGCTCGGGTGCTGGCGATGCCCGCTTCGACATCTCCGAATCATCGGTCTTAGACAAGTTTTCGTCAATGCCTTGACATAAGTTGGACAAAGCCTAGACATAGGTCTGCGGTCTGGAGACACCCAGGCCGCCGGGCGCTCCGGCTCCCGCACGCCGTTTCCCATCGCTCCCCCGAAGAGGTCTCTCATGGTTCGCATCGCGTTTTGCTCTGCCTTCGTCGCCGTCACGCTCTCGCTCGTCGCCTGTGGCGGCGGAGAGGCCGGCGGCATGCCCGCTCAGGATCCGACCACCGGCGGCGCCATGGGCACCGCGGCCAAGTCGGACATCGTCGATACCGCCGTCAGCGCGGGCTCGTTCAAGACGCTCATCACGGCCGTCAAGGCCGCCGACCTCGAGAGCACGCTCCGCGGCACGGGGCCGTTCACCGTCTTCGCGCCGACCGACGAGGCCTTCGCCAAGCTCCCGGCCGGCACGGTCGAGATGCTCGTGAAGCCCGAGAACAAGGAGAAGCTCAAGGCCATCCTGCTCAACCATGTCGTCGCCGGCAACGTTGGCTCTTCCGCGGCGATGAAGATGACGTCCGCGAAGACCGCGGGCGGCAAGGAGCTCAAGCTCGACGCGAGCAGCGGCAGCCTCCACGTCGGCAAGGCCACGGTCACCAAGGCCGACATCGCAGCGACCAACGGCACGATCCACGTCATCGACACGGTGCTCCTCCCGGAGTGAAGGGCTGACAAATGGAACCCGAACGATCTCCCTTGGCGGCGCGCGTGCGCGTCGAAGCTGCGGCGGACCTCCCGACGCGCTTCGGCGAGTTCCGCGTGCTCGTCTTCTCCAACGACCACGACGACCGCGAGAACCTGGCCATCGTCCGCGGCGACGTGTGGGGCGCGGACGAAGTGCCGGTGCGCCTCCACTCGGAGTGCCTCACGGGCGATGCCTTCGGCTCGCTCCGGTGCGATTGTCGCGAGCAGCTCGAGCTGGGGCTCTCCGTCGTGGGCGCGCAGCCGAGGGGGATCGTGCTCTATCTGCGCCAGGAGGGGCGCGGCATCGGGCTCACGAACAAAATCCGTGCGTACGCGCTCCAGCAGGAGCGCGGGCTGGACACGGTGGACGCCAACCTCGCGCTCGGCTTCCGCGACGACGAGCGCGACTACGGCGTCGCCGCGTCGATCCTGCGTACGCTCGGCGTTCGCTCCGTGCGCTTGCTCACCAACAACCCGGACAAGGCGCGGCAGCTGATTGCGCACGGTATGAACGTCGTCGAGCGCGTCCCACACGCCATTCCGCCGGGTGTCCACAACCGCGCGTATCTCGAGACGAAGGCGCGGCGATCGGGGCATCAGCTATGACGACGCGTGAAGCCGACACGATGCCGCGCGGGGCCGACCTCGCCTTCGACGTCGAGGTCTTCTTCGACGGCGAGTGCCCGCTCTGCACGAAGGAGATCGACTTCGTGCGGAGGCTCGACCGCCGAGCGCGGGTCCGGTTCGTCGACATCGCGGCGCCGTCGTTCGACGCGGCGACCATCGGCCGGACCCACGACGAGCTGATGGCGCGCATCCATGCGCGCCTGCCCGACGGCAAGCTCGTCGAGGGCGTCGAGGTGTTCCGGCTCATGTACGCCGCGACCGGGCTGCGACCGTTGGTGGCGCTCACGCGTCTGCCCGGCGTCACGCAGCTCCTGGATGCAAGCTACACGTGGTTTGCGAAGAACCGCCTGCGTTTGACGGGGCGCTGCGAGGCGGATGCCTGCACGCCGCGACCGAAGAGCAGCGCCGCGGAGTGAGCGGGGCGCCCCCGTCCGGCCCTCAGGGCGCCGCCATCAGGCGAGTTACTGCGCCCCCGGCGGCGTCGCAAACGTACCGACGCCTGGCACCACGACGGTACCCTTCTTGGAGTCCACGACCACCCCGTTGGCGTTGGTGACGCCGTTCGGGTTGGTGACTACCTTGTCGCCGTTCGCGTTGCGCGAGGTCACCACGCCGGCGTCGTTCACCTGCACGACACCGTTCTTGTTCGCCGCGACCACGGTTCCGCCACCGACCTGCGCAGTGCCGGTGCCGTTGGCCGCCGCGCTGCCCGCGGCGCCCCCTTTCGCCGTCCCTGCCGCAGCAGCGGCGGCGCCCGCGGCCGTCGTCGCGGGCGTGACGGCGCTACCCGCTGCGGCGGGAGCCGGAGCGGTGTCGGGCTTCTTCTCGCATGCGACTAGCGACAGCAATGCGACGGCGCAGAACGAGGTCGCGACCAGACCATGATGAAGCTTCATAGGATCCTCTCCTGAGAGTGCCGCCACTAAGGCAACGCGAGCGTAGCCCCAAACCGCACGGTCGTGCAGTCTTCAGCGCTTGTAGCGACCGCGGCCGCCGCCTCCGCTCGCCTTCGCCTTGCTCGCGGCGTTGCTCGAGCTGCTCGCGCCGCGAGCGCTCCGCGTCTTCGCCTTCTTCGTGCCGCCCGCGTACGGGTCGTAGACGGCGCCGCTGTCGAGCGCGATGCCGTCCTTGCCGGCGAGCCCCTCGAGCCGCTTCAGCTCGTCGCGCAGGCGCGCGGCGCGTTCGAAGTCGAGGGCCTCCGCCGCCATGAACATCTCGGTGCGCATGGCGCGGATCTGCTCGGAGATGTCGACGTCGGCCTGCTTGCCGCCCTTCCCGGCCTTCGGCGTCTTCGGGATCTCGTAGTAGTCGGTGGTGCCCGACGCAGGGTTGATGTTCATCACCGCGCGGATGACCGTCGCGGGCACGATGCCGTGCTCCTTGTTGTAGGCCTCCTGGATGATGCGGCGGCGATCCGTCTCCGACATCGCACGCTTCATCGCGTCTGTCTCGCGGTCGGCGTACATGATGACGCGGCCGTTCAGGTTTCGCGCGGCGCGGCCGATGGTCTGGATGAGCGAGCGCGGGCTGCGCAAGAAGCCTTCCTTGTCGGCGTCGAAGATGGCGACGAGCGACACCTCGGGGAGATCGAGGCCTTCACGCAGCAGGTTGATGCCGACCAGCACGTCGAACTCGCCGAGGCGGAGGTCGCGCAGGATGTCGATGCGCTCCAGGGTGTCGATGTCCGAGTGCAGGTAACGGATCCGGACGCCGAGCTCGCGGTAGTAGTCGGTGAGGTCCTCCGCCATGCGCTTGGTGAGCGTGGTGCAGAGGACGCGCTCGTTCTTCGACGCGCGGTCGCGGATTTCCACGAGGAGGTCGTCGACCTGGCCCGACACGGGGCGCACCTCGATCTGCGGATCGGTGAGGCCGGTGGGGCGGATGACCTGCTCGACGAAGGTGCCGCCCGCCTTCACCATCTCGTACTCGCCGGGCGTCGCCGACACGTAGATGCAGTTCTGGACGTGGCCCTCGAACTCCTCGAACTTGAGCGGCCGGTTGTCGAGCGCGCTGGGAAGGCGGAAGCCGTACTCGACCAGCGTCTCCTTGCGGGCGCGGTCGCCCTTGTACATCGAGCCGATCTGCGGGACCGTCTGGTGCGACTCGTCGAGGATGAGGAGAAAGTCCTTCGGGAAGTAGTCGATGAGCGTGGGCGGCGGGTCGCCCTCCTTGCGGTTCGACAGATGGCGCGAGTAGTTCTCGATGCCGTTGCAGAAGCCCATCTGCTCCATCATCTCGATGTCGTAGAGGGTCCGCTGCTCGAGGCGCTGCTTCTCGACGAAG
>JAYTZB010000021.1:0-11503 GCA_043742085.1 Polyangiaceae bacterium | reverse complement strand
ACGTACACCGGCGGGATGTTCACGCAGTGCGCTGCAACGGTCACCCAGCCGATGTGACTGGCCGGGTCGACCTTCACGATCGTTCCGGAGCAGAGCCCTCCCTCGGCCCCTTGCTGGAGGATCACGGCGACGACCGCCTGATGGGTCGTGTCGAGCTGACCTTTGATGATGGGGCTCGAGGTGCGCCCAACGGTGCCGGCCGGATCGACGACCGCGGGCGGCGCGGACGGCACGTCGGTCGAGCTGCACGCGGCGAGCGCCATGACGACGGCGGGGACGGCGAAAACTAGCGACTTGCGCATTCGGACCTCGTTCGCGGAGACGGCGGCTGAACGCGTGTTAGCATCCTTTCTGCGCATGGCTACGTCGTTCCGGCCGCTTTCGTGCTTGCTGCTGGCGCTGATGTTCCTCGTGACGTCGGTCCCGCGCGCATCGTGGGCGCAGACCGGTCCGGCCACCACGGTGCCCGCCGACGTCGATACCGAGAAGCGTCAGGGTGACGAGGCGATGATCGCGCTTCGTTATGAGGAGGCGCTCGCCCACTACCGTCGCGCTTACGAGACCACGAAGAACCCGGCGCTCCTCTACAACATGGGGCGCGCGTACGAAGGTCTCGCCGATTTCCCGAAGGCGCTCGACGCGCTCGAGGAGTTCTCCGACAAGGCCGCGCCCGATCTCAAGGCGCGCGTGCCCAAGCTCGCCGAGCTCATCACCGACGTGCGCAACCGCGTCGCGACGCTCATCCTGGGCTCCGCGGTGGCGGGCGCCGAGATCCGGCTCGGGAACCGCGTGCTCGGTCAGACGAAGCCCGGGCAGACGGTGTTCCGCGTGAACTCGGGCCCGCAGACGCTCGCCATCTCGCATCGGGATTACTTCCCGTTCGAGCGTGCCCTCACGCTCGCCGCCGGGAAGATCGAGACGGTCGACATCGTGCTCGCGTCGCGCACGGAACAAGCGCTGCTCCGTGTCACCTCGCCGGTGTCGGGCGCCGCCGTGGTGGTCGACGGCGTCGCGATCGGCAACGTCCCGGCCGAGGTCCCGATGAAGCCCGGTCAGCATCGCATCGCCCTTAGCCGCGACGGCTACGACCGCGCCGAGACGAGCGTCGTGGTCGCCGCGGGTGAGAAGAAGGAGGTCAGCGTACCGATGGCGGTCCGCGAGACCATCACCAGCAAGTGGTGGTTCTGGACGGGCATCGGCGTCGTCCTCGTGGCGGGCGGCGTGGCCACGTACATCGCGCTTACCACCGAGAAGAGCCCCACCGCCGGCACCATCGCACCTGGCACCGTGAAGGCCGAGTCGTGGGGAATCCGCTTCTGACGTCGCGCCGATCGCGCCGATCACTCGCGGCGCTCGGCGTCCTCGTGCTCGGCGGGGCCCCGCTCGCGGCTTGCGACCGCGACACGTCGCTCGCGGCGACGCCCGCCGAGCCCGACCCGCGACCGCCCGCGCCGGCGGAGTGGGATCGCGCCGTCACCCGCACCGACGAAGCCACCGCCGCGGCAGCCCGTGACTCGTGCACGTTCGGGCGCGGGGCGCTCCCCGACGAGACGCTCGGCACCGGAATTCCCACCGGCAAGGACATCCCCATCGAGACCATCGTGGTCCTGATGCAGGAGAATCGCTCCTTCGATCACTACTTCGGCCATTTCGGCAAATACGCCGGCCGCACCGATATCGAATCAGCGCCGGAGAATGCCTCGAATCCCGACCAGACGAGCGCACCGTCGACGGGAATGCACGCGTGGCAGCACGCGCCGCACATGTGCTTTGGCGATACCAATCACGAGTGGGACGGCTCCCATATCGAATACGACAACGGCAAGATGGACGGCTTCTACGAGGCCAACCAGGGCGATCGTGCCATGTGGTGGTACGACGAGCGCGAGATTCCTTATTACTACGCACTCGCGAAGGCATTCGGGATTGGCGATCATTACTTCTGCTCGCTGCTCGGTCCCACGTGGCCGAATCGCATGTATCTCTACGCGGCGACCAGCTTCGGGCAATCCGCGAATACCTTTGCCAACATCGACGGCTATCCATTCCCGCAAGAGGACGCCGTCGTCCTCGACGAGCTCGAGAAGCGCCACGTCGACTGGAAGCTCTACACGGCAGGCGGTCCGTCCGGCGTGACCACCGTGCTCGGGGTCACGCTCCCGATTCGCTACGGACGCAATGTCATCTTCTCGATGGACGACTTCTTCGCCGATGCCGCGGCCGGCGCGCTGCCGCCGGTGGTGTTCCTCGACGCCGACTTCACGAAGACCGGCTCACCCGATGGCGAGGACGAGCATCCGCCCTCCGATCTGCAGCTCGGGCAGCGTTTCACGAGCACCATCGTCGGCGCGCTGTTCAAGAGCCCGCAGTGGAAGAGCCTCGCGTTCTTCCTCGCCTACGACGAGCACGGCGGTCTCTACGACCATGTCGCGCCGCCCAAGGCGTGCGCCCCGGATGCGAAGCTCCCCATCGACAAGAAGGGCAACCGCGTCGACGGCGCGTTCGATCGCTACGGAGTGCGGGTGCCGTTCCTGGTCGTATCGCCCTATGCGAAGCGCGGCCATGTCTCGCATGGGGTCTACGACCACACGAGCGTGCTCCGCTTCATCGAGGCCAAGCACCGCTTGCCCGCGCTCACCGCACGCGACGCCAATGCCCTCATTCCAGCCGATTTCTTCGACTTCAACGGTCCGCCCGACCTCTCGATCCCGGCGCTTCCCGAGCCCACGGTAGAGCCCACCGAGAAGCAGTACTGCGAGCAGACCTTCGCGCGCTGACCTAGGATCCAGGGCATGGCGCTGGCTCCCGCGGATCTCCTTCGGCGTCGTCTTCGTGCCGCGCGCGGTCTCGAGCCGTGTGACCTCGTCCTGCGCAACGTGCAGTACCTCGACGTGTTCACGTGCGCGTTCGTGAAGGGCGACGTCGCGATCAAGGACGGCTTCGTCGTCGGCCTGGATCCGGGTCTCCAAGGCGCGCGGGAGATCGACACGAAGGGTGCGCACCTCGTGCCCGGTTTCATCGACGCGCATGTCCATCTCGAGAGCTCGCTGCTGGTACCCGAGAGCTTCCAGCGCGCGGTCTTGCCGCGCGGGACCACCACCGCGGTCTGCGATCCGCACGAGCTCGCCAACGTGCTCGGCGTGCCTGGCATCCAGTACTTCCTCGATGCGTCGCGCCGCTTGAAGCTCGATCTCCGCGTGATGGTCAGCTCGTGCGTGCCGGCCACCGCGTTCGAGACGAACGGCGGCGGCATCCTCGACGCGTCGATGCTCGCGCCGCTTCTCGCGCACGAGAAGACGCTCGGCCTCGCCGAGGTCATGAACGTGCCCGGCGTCCTCGAGGGCGATCCGCTCGTGCTCGACAAGCTCGTCGCGTTCGACGGCCGGCCGCTCGACGGCCATGCGCCGCTCGTCACCGGCCGCGCGCTCTCGGCCTACGCGTGTGCAGGCATCACGTCGTGCCACGAGAGCTCGGAGCTCGAGGAGGCGCAAGAGAAGCTGCGCAACGGCATCGCGGTCTGGATCCGCGAGGGCAGCGTCGCCAAGGATCTCGACGCGCTCGCGCCGCTCCTCACGCTCGCCACCTCCACGAGCATCGGGTTCTGCACCGACGATCGCAACCCGCTCGACATCCAGCGCGAGGGTCACGTCGATCATCTCGTGCGCTCGGCCATCACCAAGGGCGTCGCGGTCGAGGTCGCCTACCGCGCGGCTTCGTGGTCGGTGGCGCGTCACTACGGCCTCGCGGGACCGGCGCGCGCGCTCACGCGGATCGGCGCAATAGCCCCGGGATACAGGGCGGATCTGGTGGTGCTGGACGACGCCGCGACGTGTGCCATCCGCGACGTGCTCGTCGCCGGCGAGCTGGTGCGCGAGATGGAGATGAAGCGCGCCCCCGTGACCGCGCCGCCCAACACGGTGCGCGCGGTCATTCCCGCGCTCGTCGATCTCGAAGGCCCGACCGGCATGGTGCACGTCATCGGTGTGCGCGCCGGGCGCATCCTCACCGATCGCCACGTGCTCGCGCACGATGCCCCCGGCGTGTGCCGGCTCTCCGTCCTCGAGCGTCATGGTCACGGGCAGAAGCCCGCCAACGCCTATGCGCTCGGCTTCGGGGATCTGCACGGCGCGATCGCTTCGAGCGTCGGGCACGACAGTCACAACCTGTGCGTGGTCGGCAAGAAGACGAGCGACATGCGGACCGCGCTCGCGGCGCTCCAGGCATCGGGCGGCGGGTTCTGCGTGGTCCGTGACGGCGCGGTGATCGCGCATCTTCCGCTTCCGCTCGGCGGCCTCATGTCACTCGAGGAGCCGGAGACCATCGCGCGCGCGCTCGAGGAGCTCCACGCGGCGAGCGCGGCCATCGGCTGCGCGCTGCCCGAGCCATTTCTCCAGCTCGCGTTCCTCAGCCTCCCCGTCATCCCGAGCTTGAAGCTCACCGATCGCGGGCTGATGGATGTCGATGCGTTCCAGCTGATCCCGGTCCGCGCGGCGTAGCGAGAGCCGTTCAGCCTCCGCCGGCGACGACGTCCTCGAGCGAGCACGCCGTCGCGGCATCGCGACGCGCAACGACGTCGAGGCTGTCGACGCGACCGCCGGTGTCACCGTAGCGAACGACATAGCGCCCCTCGTCGAGCGGCGGCACCTTGCAGCGGACGCGATTCTTGCCGCAGGACTCGCTGCACGCGACGCCCGCGGGCGGCTCGCACGTCTTGCCGTCGAGGGAGAGCGTGAGCGTGCGTCCTTCGACCGAGACCGTGCAGGACTCGGCGGTGGTGCCGCATACGCCGCAGCGCTCCTCGATCTCGAGGAGCAGCGACGCGCCGGCCATCGCGGTGCGCGGGAGGCATGCGCGATCGACGGGCTGACTCTTCCACTCGCTGCACGTGCCGGGTGCGGGTGGACGCGCGAGCGCGATCTGCGGAGCCGCGCCGTCGCCAGGGGTGCACGCCGCCCCGCCGAGGACCACGCCGGAGAGCACGAGGGCGGTCGCCGCGGTCGCCATCAGCGTCTTGGCGGTCGGCATCGAGCTTCTCATGGCCATCACGCCGTCGCTCCGTCGCAACCTGCGTGCCGTCGTGCGGAGCTCATGATCCAGCGTTTATCATGGCGCTTCGGCGAGGCACAGCTGGGCACACCCCGACAGCCGCGTCATGGAACGAGCCGTCCCGCAGCCCGTCGCGCCGTCGTACTCTCGACCGACCCACGTGATCCTCGTTTCCAAGACGTACTGGGGTGGAATGCCGTTCTGGTTCCGCAAGGCGCCGGAGCAGGCACGCCTCGAGTCCGTCGTCCTGCGGACGCACGACCTGCGCCAGCTCCGGGCCTTGTACTGGACGAGCGCCCGCACGCCGAGCGAAGAGACGCCGAAGATCGGTGTGGTCATCATCCATCCGCGCGTCGACTTCCATCACCACTATGCCGTCCCGCGGCTCGTCGACGCCGGCTTCGCGGTGCTCGCCGCCAACTCGAGGCACGTCGGCAACGACACGATGGCCGAGCACGAGGAGATGGTCCTCGACGTCGATGCGTGCGTCCGCTGGCTGCGTGAGAAGCGCGGCGTGGAGAAGGTGGTGCTGCTCGGGAACTCCGGTGGCGGCTCGCTGGTGGCGTTCTACCAGGCCGAGGCACGCAAGGCCCCGGGCGACCGCTTCGCGAGCTCTCCGGGCGGTAGCCCGACGCGCTTCGACTCGGCGACCATGACGCCGGCCGATGCCATGATCTACCTCGCGGCGCATCGCGGTCAGGGAAAGATCCTGCTCGACGCCATCGATCCGTCGGTGGTCGACGAGCGCGACCCCATGTCCTGCGAGCCGTCTCTCGACATGTATGATACACGCAACGGCTTCGTCGAGCCGCCGGCGTGGGCGGTGTATTCGGCCGAGTTCCTCGAACGGTATCGCGCGGCGCAGGTCGAGCGGGTGCGCCGCCTGGATGCGGTCGCGCGCGCCCACATCGCCTGTCACGACGACGCGGCGGAGGAGTCGGCGGCCCAGGGCTTCACGACGCGGCCGTTCCACGAGCGCCAGGAGGTGCTGCGAAGGCGCGCCTGCGAGACGGTCCTCGTGGTGCATCGCACGATGGCCGATCCTGCCTACGCCGATCGCGGGATCGACCCTTCGGATCGCGAGTACGGCTCGCTGCTCAGCGAGCGTCCCGACCTCATGAACATGACGGCGCTCGGCTTTGCCCGCACCGTGACGCCCCGCGCCTGGCTGTCGACGTGGTCGGGGCTCTCGTCGAATGCCGACCTCGTGGCGAACGTGGCGCGGATCGCGGAGCCGACGCTGATCGTGCACGCCGAGCGCGATCGCGAGATCCGCCCGAGCGACGCCGCGCTGGTGCTCGAGGCGTGCGCATCGAAGGACAAGCGTCTCGTGGTCATCGCCGGCGCGCGTCACTACTTCGAGCCGGAGCCCGGGGAGCGCGAGGCTCCTCACGTCGAGGCGGCGATGGATGCGATCGTGCCGTGGATCAAGGAACGCCTCGCATGACGGCAGGGCGGCGCACCTCGATCGCCGTCGTTTATCACTCGGCAAGCGGGCGCACGCGCGCGCTTGCCGAGGCGGTGGTGCGCGGTGCGAAGCAAGCGAACGCGGTCGACACGGCGGGCGCGGACGAAGCGGTCGTGCACCTGCTGTCGGTCGAGCAGGCGATGCGGGCTCACGCGGTGCTCGCAGGCGCGGACGCGATCGTCTTCGGATGTCCGACGTACATGGGAAGCGCGTCGGCACAGTTCAAGGCGTTCATGGATTCGACGAGCGCGGTGTGGGCGCTGCAGGGTTGGCGCGACAAGCTCGCCGCGGGGTTCACGCACTCGGCGGCGCCGAGCGGCGACAAGCTCGGCACGCTCACGCAGCTCGCGGTCTTCGCCGCGCAGCACGGCATGGTGTGGGTTGGCCTCGGGCTACCGCCGACGTACGCGGCCGCGGACAGCCCCGATGACGATCGCAATCGTCTCGGCAGTCACCTCGGCGCCATGGCGCAGTCGCGACCGGGCGGAGGCGCGCTTCCGATCGGCGACGTGAGGACCGCGGAGCATCTGGGATGGCGCGTGGCCGAGGCGGCGCGTCGGTGGGCATCGGGCGAGCGCGAGGTCGACGCCGTGCGAGGCGCCGACGCAGAGCGGCACCCGACGTCGCGGAGCTGGGCGTTTCCGGCGGTGGGCCGCGCGGCGGTCGGCGGAGGCGTCGAGCGGACGAACCTGCGCGAGCTGGTGGCGCGTCCCGGCCGCTACGAGCATCACCTGCTGGTGTGCGCGACCATCGACGGCGTGCAGCTCGAGGTCGCGACCGCGTCGGAGCCTCTGTACTTCGCGCACGTCAACCTGAGCGACGAATACGCGCTGGCGCTGCCGACGGGCGACGAGCTCGTGGATCGCTTCCCGCTCCGCACGTTCCTGTCGGATCCAGTGACGGGCGCGGACGTCGGTCGCTACAACCATCGCATCGGCGACGTGGTGCTGCATCCCGAGGGCCTCCTGCACTGGCCTGGCCGCCTGCGAGCGCCGTACGAACCGTTCGACTTCCCGCCGGGAATGCGGCGAGCCGGCCTCAGTCTCGTGTACTGTGCAAGCATTCCGACACCGGCCACGCCGTGCGCGGTTCCGCGACCGCAGGGACGCAGCGAGGATGCGAAGGCCTACGTGACGCCGCCGCCGCCGATGGTCCTCGCGTCGACGAGGGGCGCGCCGGGCGTG
The DNA here is from genome assembly GCA_043742085.1 of Polyangiaceae bacterium. GTDB lineage: Bacteria > Myxococcota_A > Polyangia > Polyangiales > Polyangiaceae > Labilithrix. The sequence goes on along the minus strand of JAYTZB010000021.1, from coordinate 3,805 downwards.
CTGGCGCAGATCGGTCGAACGACGCTGTCGCTGCTCGAGCTGCCGGAGGTGATTGCTCCGGCGCACGGAGGCTGGCTGGTGGTGATGGAGGCCGACGCGGACAGCGTGCACGCGGCGTGTGACCTGCTGCGGATCCCGGAGGGCGCGACGCTGGCGGGCGCGGGCATCATCCGCGCGCTCTTGCTGGCGTCGACCGACGCGGGCCCGGACGCAGTGCCCGCCTCGTGGTCGTCGGTACCGGCCGCGCCGTTCGCGGCCTTCGAGGACGCGCCGCCCGGGACGCTGCCGATGGACGTCGCGACCATGAGGATCGAGGAGGCGTCGGCGTCGACCGTGGCGATCGCGGTTGGTGATGCGCGAGCGGAGGTGCCGAGGTACTGGCTCGCGCGCATGCTCCATCGCATCGCGCTGCACGGCCTGCGCGTCGGCTACGCGGAGACGTACGGTGGCTTCTTCATCGATGACCGCGCCGACGACGTGCGGTTGGGCGTGCGAGCCAGCGCGGACGCGGACGCGGGCGCGGTGAGGGTGGCGCGCGGCGAGGCGCTCGCCGTGATCGAAGCTATCTATCGCGCGGTTGCGCCCGCCGGGTATCGCGAGCGTTTGGAGTAGGGCCCGCCGGCGCGTCTAGCGCGCTTGGCGGGGGCGCCGGCCGCTTCGCGCTTCGCGGTCTCACGCTTCGCGGCAATTATCGCCCAATCAACGACGAGCCCAGGACCGCGGTGCTCACGGGCCGCGGCGGCGGATCTCGTTCGGGTCGAGCGGGCCCTGGCGGGTCCGGGTCCACCAGCCTCGGTCGAGCAACCAGGTCTTCGGTGGCGCTTGGGGCCAGAGCGCGGCGTCGCCGTTGGGGTCGATGACGGGCGCCGTCCAGCGCTTGAAGCGCGGCGCGGATGACATCGGATCGACGATGCCGAAGCCGTACATGCTCGTGCCGTGACGGGCGACGTTGCGAAAGACGTAGACCAGCGCAGTGCGCACCTCGCGGGGTGAGCCGAGCTCGCGGGTGTGGAAGCGATCGCCCCAGACCTTGCCGCGGCGCGAGAGCAGCTTGTTGAGCCGCTTCGCGAACGAGATGACGAGCCCACTGACGCCGCTCCTCAACGCGTCCCGTGCGTCGATGATGCCGGTCGCGACCATGCCGGTCGCTTCGACGACGAGATGCAGATGGTCGTCCTGGATGGTGAATTCGACGACCTGGAAGGCCTTCGCATAGCGGCGCGTCCGCTGGCGATGGAGCACATCGCGGAGTATGTCACTCACGACCTGCGCGCGAAGCGACGGCAGCCCCTGCCGCGCCCGGAGCGTCACGAGCACCGGATGCCGCCCATGATGCTTCGGTCGCGGCCGATGCGGCACCGAGGGCCTAGCGCCCGCCGCCCGCTTCCGACCCGCGCCCACGCGCCGTCCGCCGCGCCCGCGTCGCTTCAGCGGATACCGCGCCACCACCTCGAGCTCGAGCTGCGTGCCTGAAGCGCTCTTCGTCGCCAACGTTCCCCCCCTTGCCAGCACCGGTGGGTCGAGCCCCCGCCACCCCAGCGCTATTGATTGGGCGACAATACGCATCCCGACGACCGACGCAAGTCCCCAGCCCGCGAAAACTGGAAGCAATCACGCCGCACGAAGGCCGACGACCGAACGAACGCCCTCACGCACCGCAGGCGACTTCGGGGCGCGGGGCCCTCCCGCGTGCAAAAGGAGCGAAGCGAGACCGTCCAGGTCGCCATCCGCCGGCAGTCGCGCGGCGGGCAGGCCCGCCTGGCGGGCCAGCACGTCGCGAAGCGACGTGCTCAGCCGCGCGTCGAGACATTCCAGGTCGCCAGACCGCGACGCACGCGGGAGGGCCCCGCGCCCCGAAGGCGCCGTCGCGAGAAGAGGAAGTGAGAGTCCCGCGCGCGCGCTGCGTAGGCGCGCGCACCGTCAGCGCGTGCAGCGGCCGCCCATGGCCCAGTACTTGTATTTCGCCGGGACGTTCAGCCACGAGCCCTTGGGGGTCCAGGGGATGGTGTGGCCCTGCCACGAGCCGCTTCGTGACCAGTATGCATTCGTGCCGTCGAGCGTGGACGCGGGGTCGCCCGGGCTCGGATAGACCGCGTTGAACACGTTGCCCGCGAGGTCCGCGTGTCCCGACGTCGAGTTGCCGTTCGGGAAGCGGCCCGGCGGAGCGACGTAGATCGAATAGTCGCGCCAGGGACAGAGCCCGAGCGCTCCCTTCAGGACCGGGCACGACTTGCCGTCGAACTTCTCCTCGGGCGGGAAACCCACCTTCGTGTCGGCGCCCCAGTAGTTGAAGTTGTAGTTCGCCCACCCGAGATCCGTGAGCGAGACCGGCGGATTTACGTAAGGCGCGCCCTCGAACGGGCCATACGCGCCGCGCACGCCCAGCCCCTTCGGATCGGTCGGCCAGACGAACTCATAGCCGACCGGCGAGGCTGTATCGCTGTTCCACGGATACTTCTTCGCGCCCCACGCGATGTCGATGACCTCTTTCGTCGCGAGCCGCCCGCCGTCCCAGATGCAGAACGCCGCGAGCATCGGAGCGGTCACGCAGTTGAGCGAGCGATCGTCGAGCTGAGCCTGCGTGAAGTACTGCGGGTCGGACATCCCGGCGTTGATCGCGTCCGGGAGTCGGTACGTGCGCGCGCCGAAGTTGTCGATGAAGCAGCCCTCGTTCGCGCCGACCGAGGCGGGTAGGTGAACGTTCGGCCCGAGCTCCTGGTAGATACCCGTGAAGTCGGGGTTGGCCGTGCCGTTGTCGAGCTTCGTCGGGAGCATCGCCGTCCAGTTCGCCGGCCAGTCCGCCGGCTTGTGCGCGGTGAGCCACGCGCGCATGTCGGAGGCCGGGAGCGAAGCGACGAACGCCCGGAAGCGGCCCGCCGTGATGTTGAACTTGTCGAGGGTCACCGCGCCGGCGACCGCGCTGACGGGCGCGCTCTTGCAGCAGCTCTCCGTGCCCGCCGCCCCGCACGTGTCGCCACCATGCTGCGGCTTGCAGGACGGCGCCTCGACGCACTTCGACGCGTAGTTGCAGGCTGTCGACGCGCAGTCGCCGTCGATGCTGCACGTGGACGCGACGGCGCAGCGCTTCGCATTCGTCGGAGCCCCGCCACCACAGTCGACGTCGGTCTCGGTGCCGTTCTGGATGGCATCCGTTCCGCTCGGCGGATCGCACACGAGCGTACCCGCATTGCACTTCACGTTGTTGCAGTCTGCCGTCACCCCGCAGCCCTGTCCGACCGCGCACTTCAGCGGCAGCGCTGCGCCGCCACAGTCGATGCCGGTCTCGCCGAGATTCTTGATCCCGTCGGCGTGCGTGGGCGCGAGGCACAGCTTCGTCCCTCCGACATCGCAGAGCACGAGGTTGCAGTCCGAGGTCGCGAGGCAGCCCTGGCCCGTCGGGCACTTCAGGGGAGCCGCGCCTCCGCAGTCGGTGCCCGTCTCGCCGAGGTTCGTGATGCCGTCGGTATGCGTGGGCGCGAGGCACAGATTCGTGGCGCCGACGTCGCAAGCGACGGCGTTGCAGTCGCTCGTCGCGACGCAACCCTCACCGGTCGCGCACTTGGTCGGCGCCGCGCCTCCGCAGTCCGTGCCCGTCTCGCCGTCGTTCTTGATCCCGTCGGTGTGCGAGGCGGGCAGGCACTTCTTCTGGACGGTGTCGCACTTGAGAAGGTTGCAGTCTGCATTGCTCAGACAGCCCGACCCAGCCGGGCACTTCGGCGCCTTCGTACCTCCGCAGTCGACGCCGGTCTCGTCGCCGTTCTGCACGGTGTCCGTCGGGCTCGGCACCTGACACACGCCGGTCGTG
>JAYTZB010000020.1:0-2534 GCA_043742085.1 Polyangiaceae bacterium | reverse complement strand
GCGCGCTCAGCGGCCGCGGCGGCTCGGGCGCGTGATCACGTCGGGCGGGCGCGCCGTCGGAGCCGGCGGTGTCGTCGAGAGCGGGGCCGGACGCGCGGGCGGCGTCGCGGGGGCCTTCGAAGGCGGCGTGGTCCTCGGAGGCGTCGTGCCCTTCGGCGCCGTCGTGCCGAGTGGCGGCGCCGTCACCACCGGCGCGACGGGCTTCGGCGGCGGATGCTTCGCCGGCTTCCATCCCGCCGCCGTCGTGTGGCACTCGCCGCACGTCGTCGGGAAGGTCTGGTGCTCGGGGAACGTGCTCGCGTCGTAGTCCTCGCGATGACATCCCACGCACGCCTTGGGCGTGCCCTTGAACACGACGGGCGTCCCCTTGTGACACCACGAGCACTGCGGCGACGGAATGCCAAGATGTGCGCCCGTGAGCGGCCACCACTCGTGATGGATCGCTACCGGACGCCACGCCTCTTGCGTATGACAGACGGCGCAGGTGGTCGGCTTCGCGCCGACGTGGACCGGTTCGCGAACGCCCTCGTACTCCGGCATGTGGCACGACGAGCAGTCGCCGCCCTTCTCGGTCACCGCCGCGGGAACCGCGCCGATCGCCACGCCGCCTCCGTCGGCAGCGCTGTCCGGCACGCTGCTCGTTCCGCACGCGGACGCAGCGAGGAGCGTGAGGACCAACCACCAACGCGACGTCAAAACTTCTCCTCCCGGAACGACAGCCCGAGCCGCGCGCAGATCGGACGCAGCTTCTTCGCGAGCCCCGGTGGCCCGCAAAAATAGACGTCTACGGCCACTGGCGCATGCTGCTCGCGAATGAGATAGAGCATGCGCTCCCAGTCCGGCTGGCCCATGTGCGTGTGCGTTCGCAGGCCCGTGACGATGTCGTCCTTGCCCGCGTCGTGCAGGACCTGGCGCGCCAGCTCCACGGCCAGCGCCGTGCTGTCGGCGCGACCCGCCGTCATGCAGAGGTGGACGTCGAGGAGCTGGCGCGAGTCTTCCTCCTCGAGCTCCGTGAGCAGCTCTGCGAACCACTCGAACGAGTACTGGTCCTTGTTCAGCCAGAAGAAGTGCGCCTTCGTGAGCTTCGGCGGGTGCTCGCCGTTGGCGCGCAGCACGAAGCTCGCCAGCACGCTCGCGAACGGCGTGACGCCGATGCCCGCGCCAATGAACACCGCGAAGCGCGAATCGAAGATGTGAGCGCTCGGCGAGCCGTACGGGCCGTCGACGTAAGCCTCGATGGGCGCGTGTCCCTCCGGGCCCTCGCTGCTCTCGCGCTGCTCCACATGACGTCGCAGCGCCGACGTCCAGTTGCCGAGCGAGCGAACGTGGAACGTGAGCGCGCCGCTCTCGGGGGCGCTGCTGATCGTGAACGGGTGCCACTCGTGCTTCGCGATGCCCGGGATGCGCAGGAACGCGTAGTCGCCCGGGCTCCACGAGAAGCCGCGCGGCGGCTCGAGCTCGAGGCGGGTGACGCCCGAGCGCAGCGCCTGCGCCTCGGTCACCACCGTCTTTCGCCCGCGTGCTCCCAGCCGGAGCACCCGCTCCACCGCGAAGCCGAGGAGCGGAGCACCGGCCCAGAACAGGAACGACGTCGAGTGCACGATCGCCAGCACGAACCACACGACGTAGAGGAGATGCGAGAAGTAGAAGAGCTCGAAGTGGCGCGAGCGGCGGATCACCGAGAGCGCGAACACCCACATGATGGTGATCACGAGGACGAGCGCCGAGCCGGTCGACCCGCGCTGCGTGTGAACGAGGAAGTGCTCGACCGAGCCGTTCGCGTGGCCGGTCGCATAGGCCGCGATGAGCAGCCCGCCGTGCGCGATGCCGAGCGCCACGAGCGCATGACCGACGATGCGATGGAACGTGATCGCGTGATCGACCGGCAGCGCACGACCGAGGAACGTCCGTCGTGCCCAGGTGAGCAGCCGCCGCATCACGGGGAAGAGCAGGAGCGCGCCATTGAAGTCGATGCAGAGGCCCAGCGCACGCCCGGCTTGCATCAGCTCGTTGGCGGGGACGCCCTCGTGGGTGCGCATCAGCCCGAGCACGAGCAGCGCGGCGTTGGTGGCGATCCACAGCACGAGGATCGCGAGCGGGCCCCACCCGTTCTCGAGGAACGTCGAGCGCAGCGCCGACGGTCCGCCCTCGATGCGCGCGAGGATGTCCTCGCTGGGGACGATCCACTGCGCCTCGCTGCGCGTCATCGAGCGGAGCACCGCGGGGTACTTGCGGACCACCGCCTCGAACTCGGCGAACGAGATGCGCTCGTTGCGATTCGTGTCCGCGGCGGCGAAGAGCGCGTGCGCGACGGTATGCGACGTCTGCGTCGGCCGATCGGTGACGTCGCTCTCCGAGAGGCTCATCGCCACCATGCGATAGAGCTCGTCACGCGACAGCGCGCCGTCGCCGTCGTGATCGTGGACGCGGAAGGCGAACATCAGCTTCTCCTGATCGCTGCCCGCGATCAGCTTGCGCACCCCCTCGAGGAACTCGTCCTTCGTGATGACGCCGTCGGCATTCAGGTCGAACGC
>JAYTZB010000019.1:0-5777 GCA_043742085.1 Polyangiaceae bacterium | reverse complement strand
GCGTTCAGGCTCCGACTCGGCGACGTCACGCTCGCCGTCGACGCGCCACGTCGAGTGACCGTCGGTGAGCCCGTCACGTTCACCATCGCGTGCATGCGGCCGCTGACCCGCGCCGACTCACGTCGCGATCCGGTGCGCGTCCGCGGGCCGTTCCTCCCCTGGGACGGCGCCTGGCTCGACGAGGCGCCCGCCGAGATCGTCGTCGCTGCCGGCGGCAGCGCCTCTGCGCAGATGCGCGCGAGGTTCGTCGCGCGCGGCCTCCATCATCTCGATCCGTTCACCGCCGCCGCCGTCGCGCCCGGCGGCCTCGCGAACGGTCCGCGGCGCCCCAGCGCCGCCGTGAAGCTCCACGTCGTGCCGCGCGTCGCCAACGTCCTCCGCCTGCCGTTCACCGTCGCCGCCAGGCATCAGCCAGGCGGCGTCGCGCTCGCTTCGAAGAGCGGCGAGGCCATGGACCTCCTCGGGATCCGCCCTTATCGCCCGGGCGATCCCGTCCGCGATCTGCACGCGCGGAGCTGGGCGCGGACCGGCGTGCCCGTGGTCCGCGAGTACCAGCAGGAGTATTTCACGCGCGTCGGCGTGGTCCTCGACACCGACATCGACGACGCCGAGCGCCTCGAGGCGGCGATCGAGCTCGCCGCCGGGGTCATCGCGAACCTGTCGCGCGGCGAGGCGCTCGTCGACGTGCTCGTGGTCGGCGACGCCGTTCACGAGCTCACGCTCGGACGCAGCCTCGGCACGCTCGACCAGGCGCTCGAGCTGCTCGCGTCCGTCGAGCGCGGACCGAGCTTTGGTGCGCCACAGCTCCTCGGCCGGCTCGAGCCGTACCTCGGGCGCCTCTCCACCGTCGTCGTCATCGCGCTGACCGATGGACCGGAGCGAACGGCGCTCGAGCGCGGCATCGAGAACCGCGGGATCGCCTGCACGACGTTGCTCGTCGACGACGAGCTCGCGACGAAGATCCGCGAGAAGAAAGAGCTCGCGTGGACGGCGCGAAGATGACGTTCAACGCGCGCTTTCTGCTCCGTCCCGCAGCGCTGCCGCTGGTTCGCCTGGTGCCGACCGCTGCCGCCACGCTCATCCTCGTCGTCACGGCGGCGACCACCAAGCTTCCGGCGGTGGCGCGCGGATTCGCCATCGCGCTGCTGATCCTCTCGGTGTTCGTGGCCTTCTTCCCGAAGCGCAACGACGTGAAGACCCACGGCAGCATCACGGCCGCGATCATCGCCGTCGCCGCCTCGGGTCAGGGACGCAGCGGCCTCGTCTATGCCGTCGGCGCGTGCCTCTTTGCCGTGCTCGTCCTCGTCTGCCTGCGCGCGCCGCTGATCGCCGCTCGCCTCCATGCCGCCGAGCCCTCCGAGGGCGGCCGAATGCGCGCCGCACCATCGCCGACGCCGCGAAAGGGCGCGCTCGCCGTCCTCACGCTCGTCACCGCTGCCGTGACGGGGCTCCTCTTGTTCGCGTTGCCGAGGCTCAGTGTCATCGTCGAGCGACAGGTGCAGCGCCTCGCGGGCAACGTCCAGTCCGACGAGGACCAGATCGGCTTCAATGAGCACATCCGCGTGGGCTCGTTGCGCCACGTCCTCCAGAGCAATCGCGTCGTCATGCGCGTCGACGGCGAGCCCGTCGACTACCTCCGCGGCGTGGTCCTCGATCGCTACGAGCTCCGCGTCTGGTCGAGCACGCAATCGAGCACCGTCATCGTCCCCGCCGACACGCCGGACGAGCGCACCACCACGCGCATCGAGCTGTCGCGGGCCGCGCTCAGCGGCCACACCCCCGAGCCGCGCTGGTTCCTCCCCGCGGATGCGTGTAATCTGCATACGCCGTCGGGCCACGTCGCGCTCGATCCGCACGGCGGGGTGCACCCCGATCCCCCCAATATTTCGCGGGAGATCTCGTTCGCGCGTCCCGGCCACGGCTCGTGCACGGCGGCGCTACCCCTGCCGGCGCTGCCCACGCCCAACGACGTCGGAATCTCTCCCAGGATCCGCGGCGATCTCGCGAAGATCGCCACGGAATGGACGCGCGACACGCACAGCGAAAAGGAGGCGCTCCTCGCCATCGTGCACGAGCTGTCGCGCTACCCGTACTCGCTCGACGATCGACGCGAGACCAACGTCGACCCGGTGGTCGACTTCCTCCAGAAGCACCAGGGCGGCCACTGCGAGCTCTTCGCCTCGGCGATGGCGCTGCTCGCGCGGACGCTCGGGATCCCGACGCGCATCGCGGTCGGCTATCGCGTGGACGAGGTGAACCCGATCACCGGCATGTCCGTGGTGCGCGATCGCAACGCGCACACGTGGGTGGAGGCCTGGGTCGACGAGCGCTGGCAGCAGTTCGACCCGACGCCGATCTCCGAGGTGCAGGCGACGACACGGCCGACGCGCTGGGACCACGTCGGCGAGGCGCTGTCCTTCGGGTGGGATCGGACCATCGCGTTCTTCGCGAACATCAGCCTCGTCCGCGCCGGCATCTTCTTCGGCGGGATCTCGGTGGTCCTGCTGCTCGTGCGTCGGTTCATGCAGCGTCGCGGCAAGACCGCGGAGCGCCTCACGGCCATGACGCGGCCGCTGCCGGCGTTCGAGACGCTCGCTTCGGCGCTGGCGCGCGCGGGATGGGAGCGCACGCCTTCCGAGCCGCTCGAGCGCTTCGCGCGCCGCGTCGACGCCGCCGGCGAGCCATGGTCGAAGGACGTTGCCGACGTTCTCACGCGCTACGCCGAGCTCCGCTATGGAGGCATCGGCGAGGAGAAGACCGTCGCGCAGCGCCTCGACGAGCTCGCGCGGCAGGTCGCTCCCGCCTGACGACGGCGCAGGCTCTTACTTCGCCGGCTCTTGCTTCGCGGGCTCGTGCTTCGCCGGCTTCTTGTCGAGCACCGCGCGAAGGCGCTCCTTGAGCTCGGGCGTGACCCACTTCGGGATGACGTCGCTGACGAAGCGCCGCTGCTCGGCCTCGGGGACCGCGAGCGATGCACGCATCGCGCGCTTCGCGGCCCCATAGGCGTCGCGCGGATGGCTCGCGAGCTTCTCGAGGCGCGCGCGCGCGTCGCTCTCCTCGCCGAGCACGTCGACGAGGCCGAGCTCGATGGCCTCCTTCGCGTCGTAGAGCTCCGCCTCGAGCAGGACCCGGGACAGCGCGGGTCCAGGCACGCGATCGGCGCACATGCGAAGGGTGCGCGGCGGGAAGCGGAGGCCGAGCGCGACCTCGTTGAGCCCGATGCGCACGCCCGCACGCGCCGTCACCACGCGAACGTCGCAGCACAGCGCCATCACGCAGCCACCGGCGATGGCGTGACCGTTCACCCAGGCGAGCGTCGGCCCTGGGTGCCCATAGAGCGCCTCCACGAGATCCTCGAGCACGTTCAGGAACCGCGTCATCCCGGCCTCGTCGAGCGACGCGACCTCCTTCAGGTTGAGCCCGGCCGAGAACGCGTCGCCCTCGCCGGTCAGGAAGATCGGTGCGTCACCCGCTTCGCGCACCGAGGCGAGCGTCCGCTCCATCAGCTCCGTCGAGAGCGAGTTCTTGCCGGGTCCGGAGAGCAGAATGGTCTTCATGGGGCGGTCCGGAGCTTAGTTCTGCGGGCGCCGAAAACGGCCGCGCTTTTTCGCCGCGCCTTCGGCGTGACGCATGGATGAGGCACGGCCGGGGTTTCCGGATGCGGAGACTCTGAAGCTGCGGTAAAGCAGCATCAATGACGTCGTCAAGCCATCCCGTCGATGCGTCCGGCAAGGTGCTCACCAGCAACCCGACCCTCCTCAAGTGGGTCAACGAAATGGCCGCGCTCACCAAGCCCGACCGGATCGTGTGGTGCGACGGCACGCTGGAGGAGAAGACCAAGCTGACCGCCGAGGCCGTCGAGCAGAAGGTCCTCGAGCCGCTCAATCAAGAGAAGCTCCCCGGCTGCTACCTCCATCGCTCGAACCCCAACGACGTGGCGCGCGTCGAGAACCTCACCTTCATCTGCTCGGAGACGAAGGAGCAGGCGGGCCCGACCAACAACTGGATGGACCCAGCGGAGGCCTACGCCAAGCTCGGCAAGCTGTTCGACGGCTCGATGAAGGGCCGCACGATGTACGTCGTCCCGTACATCATGGGCCCTGCGGGCTCGGCGCTGTCGAAGGTCGGCGTCGAGCTGACCGACAGCATCTACGTCGTCCTCAACATGCGCATCATGACGCGCATGGGTCGCATCGCCCTCACCATGCTCGATGCAAGTGAGCACTCGAACGACTTCAATCGCGGCCTGCACTCGATGCTCGACATCAACCCCGAGCGCCGCTTCATCTGCCACTTCCCGCAGGACAACACCATCTGGTCGATCGGCTCCGGCTACGGCGGCAACGTGCTGCTCGGCAAGAAGTGCCTCGCGCTCCGCATCGGCAGCGCGCTCGGACAGAAGGAGGGCTGGCTCGCGGAGCACATGCTCATCCTCGGCGTCGAGAGCCCCGAGGGCGAGATGACCTACGTCGCGGCGGCGTTCCCGAGCGCCTGCGGCAAGACCAATTTCGCGATGATGATCCCGCCCAAGCGCTTCAAGGGCTGGAAGATCTGGACGGTCGGTGACGACATCGCCTGGATGCGCGTCGGCGCAGACGGCCGCCTCTACGCGGTGAATCCCGAGAACGGCTACTTCGGCGTCGCGCCCGGCACGAGCTACGACTCGAACCCCAACGCGATGAAGACCGTGATGAAGGACACCATCTTCACCAACGTCGCACGCACGCCGGACGGCGACGTGTGGTGGGAGGGCAAGGACGGCCCGATCCCCGCCGAGGTCATCGACTGGAGGGGCAACCCCTGGACGAACAAGTCCACGGAGAAGGCCGCGCACCCGAACTCGCGCTTCACCGCGCCCGCCAAGAACAACCCGTGGCTCTCGAAGTTCGCCGACGATCCGGACGGCGTCCCGATCAGCGCCATCATCTTCGGCGGCCGTCGCGCCACCACCATCCCGCTGGTCATGCAGGCGTTCAACTGGCTGAACGGCGTCTTCTTCGGCGCCACCCTCGGCTCGGAGACCACCGCCGCTGCCACCGGCAAGGTCGGCGTCGTGCGCCGCGACCCGTTCGCGATGCTCCCCTTCTGCGGCTACAACATGGGCGAGTACTTCCAGCACTGGCTCGCGATGCAGTCGAACATCACGAACCCGCCGAAGGTCTTCCTCGTCAACTGGTTCCGGAAGGGCAAGGACGGCAAGTTCCTCTGGCCCGGCTTCGGCGAGAACATGCGCGTCCTCAAGTGGATCGTCGACCGCGCGCGCCTGCGCGTCGGCGGCCAGGAGACCATCTTCGGCTGGGTGCCCAAGGCCGGTGACCTCGATCTCTCGGGTCTCGACATCGCGCACGAGAAGGTCGACGACGCGACGCACATCGATCTCGAGGAGTGGGAAAAAGAGCTCGCATCGTACGGCGAGTTCTTCGATACGCTCGGCACGGCCATGCCCCGCGCCCTCAAGCTCCATCGTGATCTTCTCCTCGCTCGCATCGAAGCCGTGAAGGGCGGACACGGTTGATGCGCGCTGGGGGGTTGGGCAGGTTGAGCGGGCTGTTGCTCGCTCTTGTCGCGACGGCTGCCACGAGTAGCGGCTGCGACAAGCTCGGTCTCGGCAAGAAGGACGCTGACGGCGGCAGCGCCAGCGGCGGCGGCCTCGGCTCGATCTTCGACTCGACGTTCGAGGGCGAGGTCACCATGAACGTCTCGAGCAAGCCGAGCAGCCCGACGGCAGCGAAGGAAGCTCCGAAGTCGCTCACGCTCGGCCTCAAGACGCCGCGCGT
>JAYTZB010000018.1:0-7291 GCA_043742085.1 Polyangiaceae bacterium | reverse complement strand
CACGAACGTGTGCGGACCGGGGTCCACGGTGATCGCGGTGCCGTTCACGCTCTTCGTGAGGAGCTCTCCATCCATCGTGACGAGGACGTCACCGACGTCGTGCCCGGACGCGTCTCGCGCGTCGACGATGATGCTGGGCAGCGCTTCCGTGACGGCAGCTCCCCACTCCTGACAGTCGTTGCGAACGAGCGCCGGGCAGTCGTCAGCGGCGCACGCCTTCGCGTCGGCGAGGGCGGGGCTCTCCGATGAGATGATGAGCCACGCCACGAGCCCGGCACGACCGATGCGGGGGAGCGTCATCCGGCAATCGTGTCACGAACTCGAGGCGCGGTGGCGGCTCAGTCGAGTGTCGCAGGCTCCACGACCCCCCGGTTGATCGACATGATCCCGAACGCGGCGATGCGCGTGAACGCGCCGGTGATCAGGAGCAACGAGGCCACGAGCTCGGTGAAGATCACCGCGCCTGCCACGCCACCGGGCAACCCGGCCTTCGCGGTCAGGAAGTCGAACGTGCCGGAACCCGTAGCCGCCGAACCAGCCGCGACGATCTCGTCAGGGTCTCTCGTTCCGCGCAACGTGCGGGTGCTGGTCGACATGACGAACCTCCTCCGTGCCCCGGATTTTGGGGGTTTCGAGGAGGTTCCGGCTACACGTTTCGTGCCTACGCCGCAGCGCTGGCGAGGCGATCGAGACGCCTCTTCCGCGAGGGGCCGAACGGCGCCATCACGTTCATCGTCCCGAGGGCAGCCATCTCGAGCTCGACGCACGAGCCTGCTTGCGAATCGGCCGGGACCTCGACGGCGAAACCTTGCTGCATCGCATCGGTGGCGGTCGCCATGATGCCGATCTCCGTGAGGCATCCCGTGAGCACGAGCGTGTCGATCTTCATCTCGTCGAGGATGCTCGTGAGATCGGATTCGTAAAAGGCGCTGTAGCTCGGCTTCTTCACGATGCGGTCGCCGGACTGCGGCGCGAGCGCATCCCAGACCTCGGTGCCCGACGTGCCCTTCACAGCGTGCGTGCCCCATGCGTCGAGATCGGGATCGTCGACCTCGTGCTCGTCGATGACGTAGACGATCGGCACGCCGGACGCGCGCGCCTCGTCGATGCGCTTCTTGAGCGCGGGCACGACCGCGCGAGCGCGGGGCACCTCGAGCAGAGAGCCGGGCTTGAGGTGATCGTTGATCATGTCGATGACGACCAGGGCCTTGCGCGTGATCCGGCGCGCGAGGGATGCAAGGACCTTGGCGCGGAGCTCAGCGGGCGGAGCATGCGGCTTCTCCGCACGACCCAGCGTCGCGAGGACCTCGCGCGCATCGCGGACCGCGGTCCGGAACTCGGGCGCAGCCATCATCAGCACGCCGTCCTCCACGCGTTCGGGGCGTCCTGCGAGAACGAACGCGGCCAGGTCGGCCAGCTGCTCGTCTGCTGCACCTGCGGTGGGTTCGCCGGCATCCGGCTTCTTGGGGTCGCTCATCACGTCACTTCCTGGAACCGTTGGGCAATCGGGGGGCGACGGGTTCCGTCGCGCCGTCCTACCCTTTTCATAGTGGTGTTGTTGTTTTGACGCCTAACAAGCCTCGATCAGCGTGAAAGTCGTGGTTCCGTGGATCCGGCGATAAGGGGACTTTCACTCGTTAAGAGTGGTCCTGCAACACCTACGCGGAGCCGGAGCATCCGGATCCGTGCCATTCGCGGTGCTGCGAACAGTCCTTTGCACTTTTACAGTGCAGCTGGAACGGGTCGCCAGGGGGCGCGGTTGCGCGCTTTACGGCACCGACCCGGAGGCGGTCTCATGGGCCGGTGACCGCCCCCATCTTCGGCTTCAACGCAGCGCGTTCCTCGATCGTCGAGGACGTCGTGCATCGCATCACCACGCAGACCCGGGATCCGCTGCTCGTGCTCAACGAGGCGGCGTACATGGAGACGCGCCGCCTCCATAGCTCGCACGGTCCGGAGCTCGCGGAGTGGCGTTACCTCGCCGGTCATCTCGGACGGATGAGCGACGGCGAGCTGCGCGACAAGCTCCGCGTCTACGCCGAGCGCTACGCGTGGGACGTCGCCGGCAACTTCGACGGTCGCGTCTACAAGTTCGCCTCGAAGGCGATGGCTCCGCTGCTCGGCGCGCTCATGTCGCCACGCGCGACCCTGCGCCACCTCGGTCAGTCGTTCGATCTCACCGCCCTCGACGGACGCATTCTCGTCCAGGGGCCGCGCGAGCACATCCGCAAGCTCACCGAGATCGGCACCGTCATCTACACGCCGACGCACCTCTCGAACCTCGATTCCGTGGTGTTCGGCTTCGCCATCGAGCGCGCCGGACTGCCGCCGGCGGTGTACGGCGCCGGCAAGAACCTCTTCACGAACCCCGTGCTCAGCTACTTCATGCACAACCTCGGCGCCTACCGCGTCGATCGCCGGCTGCGTCACTCGCTCTACAAGGACGTGCTGAAGACCTACTCGACCGTGATGCTCGAGAAGGGCTACCACTCGCTGTTCTTCCCGGGCGGAACGCGTTCGCGCTCCGGCGGCGTCGAACGAAAGCTGAAGCTCGGGCTGGCAGGAACGGGCATCGAGGCCTTCGTGCGCACCACCGTGAAGGGCAAGGTGCAGCCGGTCTTCTTCGTGCCTGCCACCATCAACTATCTGCTCACGCTCGAAGCCGAGACGCTCATCGACGACTTTCTCCAGGAAGAGGGCAAGGCGCGCTACATCATCGAGGACGACGAATCGACGCGCGTCTCGCGGGTCGCCGCGTTCATGAACAAGCTGCTCGGCCTCGACGCCGCGTGCGTGATCCGGTTCTCGCGCCCGCTCGATTGCTTCGGGAACTACGTCGACGACGAGGGCCGCAGCCACGACAGTCGCGGTCGCATCGTGGACGCGAAGACCTACGTCACCGGACGCGACGGAAAACCCGCGATGGATGCGGTCCGCGACGCCGAGTACACGCGCGAGCTCGGCGACCGGATCGTCGACTCCTTCAAGCGCGATACCGTCGTCATGGGGACGCACATCGTGGCGGCGTGCGCCTTCGAGCGGCTGCGGCGCGCTGTCGGCAAGGCTGACCTCTTTGCGGTGCTGCGTCATCGCGACGACGTTGCGGTGTCGCGTGCGGAGCTCGCCGAGGACGTCGACGTGATGCTGGCGCGGGTCTCCGTCCTCGAGGATCAGGGGGAGATCGTCATCGCGCCCAACCTGCGGGGCAAGCGAGGCGATGCCATCGTCGACGACGCGCTGCGGGCTTTTGCGGGCTATCACACCCAGGAAGTGCTCGCGCCGCGGGGCAGCGAGCTCGTCCTTCGCGACACGCGCCTCCTCTTCTATTACCAAAACCGCCTGGCGGCTCACGGGCTCGCCTTCGATGCGATCGCCCCGACCGGAATGGCGCCCGCGCGAGCACCCGGCGCGCGGCCCGTTCCGGTGGCGTCCGCGTAGGCCGGAAATAAAGCCCCGTTCGGGGTGGCGCGCCCCGTAACCCATGCGCTATCTTGCCGGCCCTTTCGAGCCGCCATGAGCCAAAACGACCCCACCTCCACGAAGCCGTCGGATTCGTCCGCCGTCGATGCCGCCTCCAACGGTGCCGACGCGACCACGAACCCCGCTTCTCCTTCACCCTCTCCCAACGACAACCAGACCGGGTCCGCCGGATCGGAGGGACGCGCCGCAGCAGCGAGCGCTGCACCCACCGATGCGAACGCGAGCGCCTCGGCCTCCGACGCGTCCGACGCGTCCGACGCGTCCGACGCCTCCGAAGGTGACGACGGCGAGGAAGGTGACGAGGCCGCCGAAGGCGGCGCGGCCGGCGCCGAAGGTGCGCCCGGCACCGAAGGCGCGCCAGGTAAGCGCAAGCGCCGTCGTCGTCGGAAGAAGAAGGCCGGTGAGGCAGGCGCTGCGGGCGCCGAGGGCGGAGCCGGCGCAAGCGGAGCCAACGAGGCCCACGCGCGTCCCGAAGGTTGGGTCGAAGGCGATCTCCATCCGATGGGTCCGCCGCGTCCCCCGCGCGCTCACCAGGAGAGGCAGCACCCGAAGAAGGAGCGTCCCGAGCGCGAGCGCCCGGCGTTCAACGTCGGCGACGTCGTCTTCGGCAAGGTCCTCGAGGTCACCGAGGACGCGTTGTTCGCGGATCTCTCCGGCAAGGCCAAGGCGATCTTCGATCTCCGCGAGCTCCTCATCACGGAAGAGGAAGCGGAGGAGTACAACCGCGCGCACAAGGCCGATCGCAAGGCCGCGCAGTCCGATCCCGAAGAGGCCGCGCACGCCGCCGCCGAACGCGCCGAGGCTGCTGCGGCCGCTGCGGCCGCCGGTGGCGAGAGCAGCGAAGGCGCCGTCGCCGTCGAGGGCGCACCCGCGACCAACGACGCCGTCGCCGCCGAGGCGTCACCGACCGACGCCTCGCCGGAACAGCCTGGCGTCGAGCCTGCCGCTGCCGCCAGCGAAGGCGCGACGGCGGAGCCGGCTGCACCTGCCGCCGCCGAGAGCGCATCTGCGGTGGAAGGAGCCGACGAGCCGAAAGCTCCGCAGCTCCCGCGCGTCATCCTCGAGCCCGGCGCACCGTTCGTCGGTCTCGTTCACAACGACGGAGGCCGCGGCGGTCTCGTCGTCCTCACGCACCACCCGAAGCGCGTCTCGAAGGCGAAGCCGATGGTGGCCGAGGCTTCGCGCTCCGGCGCGCTCGTCTTCGGTCTCGTCACCGGCACCATCAAGGGCGGCGTCGAGGTCGACGTCGACGGTCTGCGCGCGTTCGCTCCGGCGTCGCACGTCGATATGCGACCCGGCTCGGATCTCTCGCACCTCGTCGGAAAGCGCCTCGCGTTCGCGGTCACGCAGTACGCGAAGCGCGGACGCGACGTCGTCCTGTCGCGTCGCGCGCTCCTCGAGTCCGAGTACAAGGACAAGCGCGAGGAGGCCCTCAAGAACATCAAGTTCGGCGAGGTCGTCACCGGCGTCGTCCGCACGGTCGTTCCGTTCGGTGCGTTCATCGACATCGGCGGTGTCGAAGGGCTCGTCCCGCTCAGCGAGATGAGCCACAACCGCAACGACGGCCCCAAGGACATCTTCAAGGTCAACGAGACCGTGAAGGTGAAGATCCTCCGCGTCGACGAGAAGGGAAAGCTCTGGCTCTCCCGCAAGTCGGCCATCGACGATCCGTGGAGCCAGGTCGCGAAGAAGTACGCGCAGGGCACGAAGCACAAGGCGAAGGTCGTACGGCTCCAGCCCTTCGGCGCGTTCGTCGAGCTCGAGACGGGCATCGACGGCCTCATCCACTCCGCGGACCTCTCGATCAAGCGCATCGAGCACCCCGAAGAGGTGGTGAAGATCGGCGACGAGCTCGACGTCGTCGTCTCTCAGGTCGACTCGCAGCAGCACCGCATCGCTCTCCATCCCGCACCCACGGGTGAGGCCGCGAACGAGGAGCCGCAGAAGATCGTCCTCGGCAAGATGGTCAAGGTCGTGGTCGTGCTCGTCGAGGCGGGCGGTCTCGTGGTTCGCGTCAAGGGCGCCACGGGTCGCAACGCACGCGGCTTCATCAGCGCCATGGCGACGGGGACTCCGCGCGGCACCGAGCTGCGCAAGCTCTTCCCCGTCGGCAAGGAGCTCGAGGTGAAGATCATCGAGATGGATCCCCGCCGCGGCGAGGTTAAGCTCTCGATCAAGGCGCTCAACGAAGAGACCGAGCGGAACGCCTACCAGACGTATCGCGCGCAGGTGAAGCGCGAAGCGAAGTTCGGCACGCTCGCCGACCTCCTCGCCAAGCGCAACATCACGCCCAGCAAGTAGGCTCGGAAGGGCGCTCCGTCTCTCAGAGGAGACGGCGCGCCTTCACTTCGAGGTAGCGCTTCACCAGCAGCGGCGTGACCTCGTCGGGGCGCGCGTCCAGGACGAGCGCGCCCGCGTTCTTCAGCGTGCGCACGATCCCGTCGCGCCACGCCAGCGATTCGCCGGCCGCGGCGCGGACGAGCGCATCGGCCTCGGTGGTGATCGGCGCGGTGGCGAGGGCCTCGACCTCCTCGTCGCGCATGAGCACGCACAGCGGGAGGTGCCGCGGCATGAGGCTCTTCACGGCGGCCGCGAGGTCGCGCGCGCTGCGCGGCTCGAGCAGGTTCGTGAACACCACGAACAGCGAGCGCGCCTTCATCTGCGTCTTCAAGAAGACCATGGCGGTGCGGTAGTCGGTGGCCGCGAGCCCAGCGTCCAGCGCGTGAGCGGCACGCGTGAGCTTCCGTCCGCCGGAGCGACCGCCGGTGGGCCGCAAGAAGCTTCGTGGCTTGTCGTCGAAGGTGAAGAGGCCGGCGCGATCGCCGCCGCGCAGCGCGACGTCGGCGGTGAGGAGCGCGGCGCCGAGCGCGTGGTCGATGCTGGTGATGCCGCGGCTCTCGCCGCGCATGCCGCGTCCCATATCGATGGCGAAGACCACGTTCTGGTTCGACTCGGCCTGGTACTGGCGCACCACGAGATCGTCGCGCCGGGCCGACGCGCGCCAGTCGACGTGCCGGATCTCGTCGCCGACTTGATAAGGGCGGAGCCTCTCGAACTCGGTATCGCCGCCGCGAACGCGCAGGCTGCCGACGCGAGCGTCCTCGCGTCCCTGACGGCGCAGCATCTCGAGGGCGCGGGCGGCATGGACGTCGGGGTAGACGTCGACATCCTGGGGGAGATCGACGCGCTCCTGGCGTTCGAGCACACCGAGCGGGAGCGCGTAACGGACGGTGACCGCGCCGAGCTTGCGCTTGCCGCGACGCGTGGGCGTGATCTCGTAGCGAAGCACGACGCTCGCGTGGGGCGGGATCTCGAAGAGTCCGGGCAAACCATCGACGGTCGCCTCGCCGAGCGGATCGTCGGTGACCGTGCCGCGCAGCACGCGACCGCTCCGGTTGCGGAGGGTGAGCGTGACGGGGTTGGCACGACCCACCGAGAAGATCTGCGCCGCCTTCCGTTCGATCTCGACGCGCCGCCCACGGCCCGCGAGCGCATCGACCGCGGCCATCGCGAGGACGACGCCGTCCAGCGCGACCCACGCCGGATCGACGCCCGGAACGAAGCCCGCCAGCGTCGCCACCGCGGTCGCCACGAACGCGAGCACGACGAGGCGACGCGTCGGGACGACCACCACGACGAGCTACGCTCCTGCTTCTCGAGTGGCGCCGGGATCCGCCGCCGCCACAGGCCTTGCGGCGCGCGGCACCGGCACGGCGCGCAGGATGTCGTCGATGCGCTCGTCCGCCGTCGTGCCCTGCAGCTCGGCGTCCGGGTGCAGCATGATGCGATGGCGCAGCACCGGCTTCGCGAC
>JAYTZB010000017.1:0-1577 GCA_043742085.1 Polyangiaceae bacterium | reverse complement strand
CCGTCGGGACCAATCATCGCCCTCCCATGAACATCCTCGTTACCGGCGGCGCTGGCTACCTCGGCTCCGTTCTCGTTCCCAAGCTCCTGGTCCGTGGCCACCGGGTTCGCGTGCTCGACATCGGCTACTTCGGCGTCGAGCACCTGCGGGCGATGCGGCCACCGGTGGAGCTGGTGCGCGACGACGTGCGCTCCGTGATTGCGGATCGGGTGCAACTCGACGCAGTGCTGAAGGACGTCGACGTCGTCGTGCACCTCGCGGCGATCTCCAACGATCCGTCGGCCGAGCTGCATCCCAAGCTGACGGAGGAGGTGAACTTCGAGAGCACGCGCGATCTCGCGGTCGCGTGCAAGGAGCGGAACATCCGCTTCATCTTCTCGTCGTCCTGCTCGGTCTACGGCGAGGCAGGAGCGGAACAGAATGAGGACGGTGCAACCAACCCGCTGACGGTGTACGCCCGGTCGAAGGTGGACAGCGACAACTTCCTCCTCGGCCTCGCCGACACCAAATGGCGGCCGGCGATCCTGCGCAACGGAACGCTATACGGCTTCAGCCCGCGGATGCGCTTCGACCTCGTCATCAACATCTTCAGCTACACCTCGACGCTCTACGACGAACTGCGCGTCTTCGGCGACGGGATGCAGTGGCGTCCCTTCCTGCACGTCGCCGACTGCGCGCGGGCGTTCATCCATTTCGTCGAGACGCCGAACCACAAGCATCTCATGTGCAACATCGCGCACGAGAACCTGCGCGTGATCGACCTGATCGACGTCTTCAAGCGCATCAACCCGACCGCACGAGAGCGATTCATCCAGCTCGAAAATCCGGACAACCGGAACTACCACGTGTCGGTCGCGCGGATGGTCGAGGAGGGGATCCAGCCACGCGTGACCGTGACCGCGGGCGCGGAGGAGATCGTCGAAGCGATCGTCACCGGACGTATCGCCGATCCGGAAGCGATCTACTATCGCAACGCAAAATGGCTGAAGGAGCTGACCGGCCTCGGGAGCCAGGATCATCGCGGCCTGATCGGCATGCTCGACATGATCACCTCGTCGCGCGCGATCCGTTGAGCGAGCGGTCGGCGAGTCCGGTGCTGGTGATCGTCGGCGCGGGCGGCCATGGGGCGGAGGTCGCCGCGTACGCGCAGGAAATGGGACTGCCTCTCGCCGGCGCCTTTGACGACGGCAAAGCGCCCGGGCGGTGGCACGTAACTACCGTCCTCGGCTCGGTTGACACGCTCGCTGATTTTGCCGCCGGAAAGGACCGGGTGCAATACATCACGGCGTTCGGCAACAACAGTGTGCGGCGCGAGATGGTCGCCCGAATCGAAGGAATGCGAATCACCAACTTGCAGCCATTCACCCTGCGACACTCGTCGTCGTGGATCGGCGCCGGCGTCGAAGTCGCGCCGGGGACGCTGCTCGCGCCGGGCGCGCTGGCGACGACGCGCGCGCGGATTGGCGCGCATTGCATCCTGAACGTGAAGGCAAGCGTCTCCCACGATTGCGTCGTCGAGGACTACTGCAACATCAATCCGGGCGCAACGATCTGCGGCGACGTTTGGCTCGGGGCGG
>JAYTZB010000016.1:0-4881 GCA_043742085.1 Polyangiaceae bacterium | reverse complement strand
GGCCAGGTGGGAAACGGTGACTTCGAGCAGCCGGGAGGATGGGTCGCGACGGCGGGCGCCGGCGTGGTCCCGCTCGTGGGGTCGAAGGGCACCCGCGGCGCGCAGCTGGTAGGCAGCGGTGCTGATTGCAACCTCCAGACGATCACCGGAAAGCTCTCGGTCCCGAGCGCCATGACGCGCCCGGCGCTCCAGCTCGCCGCGCTGGGCGCGGTGGGAAAGAGCCTCGGGGTCCTGCTCAACGGCGTCGTGGTGGCCGCCGTCGCCGGCGCCGGATCGGAGAACACCGAGACCGTGTGCCTTCGACCGTGGACGAGGGGACTCTCCACCACCATCGGCTTCGCCTCGGACTGCCAGCCCGGCTCGTTCATCGTGGACGACGTTCGCGTGGTGGATCACCCGTCGTGTCCGCTCGACGCGCTGCTGGTCGACGGGGACTTCGAATCCACCAATCGCGTCAGCGTCTGGTCGACCTACAGCGACAGCAACGGCGGTCGCGGCAATGTCCGCCACGACGGCTTCGATGCGCACGCCGGCCTCGGGTACCTGAAGCTCGTGGGCGATAACCTGTGCATCGCCGCCGTCGTCCAGGACGTGCAGGTGCCGATCGCGGTCGGCGCCGCCGGCCCTGCGGTCACGTTCTGGGCGAAGGGCAACACCACCGGACGGATTCAGGTCCTCGACACGCCGCTGGGCGTCACCTCGGCCTACGCCCCGTACAAGGTCTGCCTCCCGCCCGATCGCGCGGGACGTCGCCTCCAGCTCTCCGTGGGAATGCGCCCGCAGGACGGACAGGTCGGGTGCACCGGCGACGTCTTCGTGGATGACGTCGCGCTCACCACCGACGCCGCCTGTCCGGCGCGTTGAACATCACGGCACGCGCTCAGGGGCGACGCTTCCCGAGCAGGCGATGAAGATGGCGGCGCGAAAAGCCGCCCGCCTCGGCGGCCTTGGTCAGGTTGCCGCCCGTCTTGCGGATGATGTCGTCGACGAACTCGCGCTCGAACGCCTCCATCACCTCGTCGCGCGCCACTGCGAACGGGGCGCCGCGCGCCAGAACGTGACGGATGCCGCGCGCGAGGTCGTTGCCGCCCGTTCCACCCGGTTCGATGGCCTGCGCCGCCGGCTCCGCCTTGGCCCGCCATTGCGCCACGTCGCCGAGCTCGGCGTAGCGAAGCACGGCGTTGCGGAGCTCGCGCACGTTGCCCGGCCAGTCCTGGGTCTCCCAGCGCGCGAGGAGGCCCATCGGGAGGGTCGCGGGATCATGGCCACTCTGCCGGAAGAAGAAGTCGACGAGCGGGGGGATGTCGCCGACGCGGCGGCGTAGCGGGGGGAGCTCCACGCGCGCGACGGCGAGACGGTGATAGAGATCGTCGCGGAAGAGGCCCGCTTGGACCATCGCGTCGAGATCGCGACGTGTCGCAGAGATGATCCGGATGTCGACCTTCACGGTCCTGGAGGAGCCCACGCGGCGGATCTCGCCGCGCTCGACGGCGCGCAGGAGCTTCGCCTGCATCGCGAGCTCCAGGTCTCCGATCTCGTCTATGAAGAGCGTGCCGCCATGGGCCTCCTCGAACACGCCGGCGCGCGCGCCGACCGCCCCCGTGAACGCGCCGCGCTCGTAGCCGAAGAGCTCGGACTCGAGCAGCGAGGGAGCGACCGCGGTGCAATCGAAGACCACGAACGGTCCGCGCGCGCGCGGGCTCTCCTCGTGCAAGGACTCCGCGAGCACCTCCTTACCGGTCCCGGTCTCGCCTTCGATGAGGACCGGCACGGAGGAGGCCGCGAGCCTGGCGAGAAGGGGATAGAGGCGGCGCATCTCCCGGCTGACGCCACGGAGCTTGCCGAAGGTCTGCTGCTCGCCGACGCTGGGTGACGGCGCATTCTCCGCGAGACGGCGGACCTGGAGGGTCGTGCCGCCGAGCACGATGCGCTCGCCGCCGCGCAGCACCACCTCCTTGCCCAGGATATTCTCGAAGGCCGTCCGGTTGCTCGAGCCGACGTCGATCACGACCAGCTCGTCGCCGTGCAGCTCCACCGCAAGATGACGCCGGGACACATGCGGGTCCTCGAGCCGCAGCTCGCACGTCGAGCTCCTGCCGATGTAGAGCCGAGGCGGAGACGAATCGTCGATCAGGAGCCGCTTTCCCAGATCCGTGCCCTCCACGACCGACAGCTCGAACGTTCCGACGAAGGGAGGCGAGAGCCGCGCCGCGCTCACCTTGGTCACACCGGTATGCATGACCGGACGATACCGCAGGGACGAAGGGATCGCCGTGCCGCGACGTGCAGGACGCCCGCGCGCTCGTGTACCATCGATCGTCAGCGGCGTTGCCCGTCGTCGGGCGCAACCATTGCAACACCTGGTTCCGAACTTCATGGTGCGCCTCCTCCTTTCTTCGTCCCTCCTGCTGTGCGCGGTGCTGTCGGCCGGCGACGCGCTCGCCGACCCGTCGGAGTCGGTCGCGAGCTCGACATTCCGCGAGGGTCGCGAGGCGCTGAAGACCGGCAAGTACGAGCTGGCCTGCGCGAGGTTCCGCGTGAGCGAGGATGCGGAGCCGTCGAGCGGCGCGCGGCTCAACCTCGGTGACTGCGCGCTGCGTCGCGGTGAGTACGTGGAGGCCGAGCGGCTCTACACGGGGGCTGCGCTGCTCGCGGAGGGCGAAAAGCGCGCGTTTGCCGAGCAACGCGCGGCAGCGGCGCGCGCTCAGGCCGGCACCCTGCGGGTGCGCTGGAGCGGGGCCGCGCCGGCGAGCGGAGTCGTGGAGGTCGACGGCAAGACGGTGGGGGTGCCTGCGGAGATCGCGGTCAATCCGGGGCGCCACACGGTGCGGGTCGCGGCCAGCGGCTATGCCGTCGCGCCGCGGAGCATCGACATCGGGACCGGCGGCACCGCGGACGTGAACCTGGCACCGGAGGCCACGCCGGCGCACGAGCTCGTGGCACCGCCGACGAAGGTGCCGCCAGAGCGCGGGTCGCGCTCGCCGCTCGCGTACGTGCTGTTCGGAGTCTCCGGCGTGGCCCTCGCGGGCGGGATCGTCACCGGGCTCGTCGCGCGGGGAGCGCGCGACGATCTCGATGCGAAGTGCGGCGGACATACGCCATGCGCGCCGGAGGTCTTCGCGCGCGGGGACGTGCGCGCCGACTTCGATCGCGGCAAGAGCTGGGCGCTGGTCAGCACGACGTGCTTCGTGGGCGCTGCGGTGGCCTTCGTGGCTGGCGGCACGCTGTGGCTCGTGACCGCCCCGAACCCGGGCGGCCAGACGGTCGCGCTCTCCGGGCGCTTCTGATGCGAGGCGCTCTCAGCGCTCGTCCATGAAGTCCGGACGCCGAGAGGAGGCAGGCGTCGCGCTCGCTCGTGGAGCTGCCGTCCGGCCGCGCGTGGTGCCCGACCCCGAATGACCGGCCGCGAGCGGAGGACGCGCCGGGCTCGGCGAGGATGCTGACGGCAACACGACCGCGCCGCTCGGCGACGGCTCTGCGGTCGACGTCATCGCAGCGGGCGGAGCGGCGCTGCTCGCCATCGACCGCGCCTCCGCGTTCGACGTGGTGGTCGACGTGGAGGTCGGCGTGAGACCGGCGGGCTCGGGGCGGCCCGCGCGCGACGCCCAGTGCGAGACGCCGAACGTCGCGGCGGTGGCGAGCCCGAGGCCGGAGCACACGACGAGCGCCGCGCGCGACCAGCTGCGACTCGCCTTCGCGTCCGTCGTCACCGAATGCACGAGCGCGGAGGCCGCCGTCTCGCTGGGCGGCTGCAGCGGGACGAAGGGCACCACGACCGTCCTGGAGGTCGCCAGAGGCCGCACCTCCGTGCGCGTCGGTACGGCCAGCACCGTGGCGGCGGCGGCGGGCACGGTGTCGTCGCTCACCGGCGCGTCGAGGCGAACGGGGAGCACTTCGCCGCGGCAAGCCTCGAGCGCTGCGCGCATCTCCTTCGCGCTCTCGAAGCGGTCGCGCGGTTCGAAGGAGAGCGCGCGGTCGAGCACGTCACCGAGGCGTCCGCGCAGCGCCTCGCCGAACGAGCTCGCGGGCGGCAGCGGCTGGAGCGCGGCCATCGCGAGCTCCTCGGACGTGGTGGTCGCGCGCCGGAGCCGGCCCCCGACCAGCATGGAGAGACCGCTCGCCGCGACGGCCCACAAGTCACTCCGCGGCCCGACCAGCTCATGGCGCCCGCGCGCCTGCTCGGGGGACATGAAGGCCGGCGTGCCGATGACGACGCCGCTCCGTGTTCCGCCGGACCGCTGCCCCGATTCGACGAGCACCGCGATGCCGAAATCGAGCAGCTTCAGCTCGCCCTGCGCGGTGCGAAAGATGTTGGCGGGCTTGATGTCACGATGGACGACGCCGGCATCGTGCGCAGCCTCGAGGATGTCGAGGACGTCGATCATCACCTCGAGGCAGCTGCGCATGTCGAGCGCCGACGCAGGGCTCTGGGTGTAGACCTCCAGCGACTCGCCGAAGAGCCGCTCCATCACCAGGAACGGGCTGCCGTCGCTGGCGCGTCCGTCGTCGATGACGCGGACCGCGCCGTCGTGCGGGACCTTGTTGCCCAGGTACCCCTCGCGCAGGAAGCGCCGGACCAGCGACTCGTCGCGCGCCGTCTCGGGGAGCAACATCTTGATCGCGGTGCGGTGCCCGTTGCGGTGCGTGGCGCCGTAGACCACGGCCATGCCTCCGAGCCCCAGGACCTCGTCGAGCGTCCACTTGTCGGCGAGACACTCCCCGACGCGCGCGCGCGGGTCGTAGGGCGGTTCGACGTCGTCTTCCAGAACGAGAGCTGTCACGTGCCGCTCGAAGCGTACCCCACGTGGGGCCCGCCGACGACAGCGCCCCCGCTCGCGCTGCGGCGCTGATCGGGTGCCCGCAGCCACCGTCCGAACGCTA
>JAYTZB010000015.1:0-2904 GCA_043742085.1 Polyangiaceae bacterium | reverse complement strand
AGGTCGACGGGCGGGAGGAGGCGGTCGCCGAGGAACATCGCCGGCCGACCGCGTGAGATCACGATCTGGAAGTCGAGCGGGTCTGCGACGCTGACGTCATGACCGCGCGCGCGGGCTGCGAGCACCAGGCGGCTCGTCGAGTAGAGGCCGGCATTACGCGAGAGAACGAGCAGACGCATCGGACGGGTCCGCAGGCTACGGACTTTCGACCCGGCCACAATGGTGGCGCGGTCGATTCGCCAAAACCCGCGCTATTTCAGTTGCTTAGCTGCGAGTCGTCGGTCTGTGCCACGGTGAGCTTCGCTGTGCGCGGAGGCGAAACCAGCCTGGCTGCGGTGGTCTCTGCGCGGGCTGCGACGCTGTGCGTCGTAGACGAGGCCCGGGATGCTGCGGCGAGCTCGGCCGCGCCGTTCGAGCCCTTGGTCCGAGGCCAGATCGCCATCACCGCGAGCAGCGCGAGCGCTCCGAGGCGGAGCGAATGATGGGAGCGGCGCGACATGCTCGGTACCTGATGCATCGGCTATGCCTCTGCTACGCGCGGCGGGCGATCGTGGATCCTCCGATAAATGGGCCTGCAGCGGTCGCCGGGTCCGTGACAGGTGTCTCCAGCCAGCCACGCGCGAGGCCGAATGCCCGCATCCACGATCATGGGCAGCTCGCAAGCGCGGGCATGCACGACTCTGGACGGCGCGGGTCCGCCTGGTACGTTCCCCATCGATGCGGACCGCGCCCGAAGCCGACGATCTCGATCTGCCGCCGCTCGACGGTGAGCTCGGCGGCCTCGAAGAGGTCGACGCCGAAGCCGACGAGGCCGCCGACGCCGAGGACGCCGCCGACCTGGGCGCCCACCACGAGCTCGGCGATGCCCTCGACGACTCCACGGGCGAGACCGATCCGCTCGATGAAATCGCGGTCGAAGGCGCCGAGGGCGGCTGGCTGCTCGACGCCGAGGGGACCGAGGGGCTGGACGTCGGGACGTTCGACCTCTCGCTCTCTCCCGAGGCCAAGATCCTCGACGAGGACGAGCGCGAGGCGGCGGTCCCCGTCGACGAGGAGCTCGGCGCCAACGAGGAGGTTGCACACACCGACGGCGGTGAGGAGGGCCCGGTCGCCGACGACGAGGAGCTCCGCGAGGAAGACCTGCCGGCGCTCGACGCCGACGACGACGGGGACGTGGCGGACGACTCGCTATTCGAGCGCGGCGCCATGGATACCGGCGAGGAGCTGCGCTGGGACGACCGCGCGTGGGCGCGCGCTCCGGTGCTCGCCGACGGTGGCGACATCGTGGACGCCGACGACAGCGGCATGCTGGCGGTCAGCTCGCTCGACGGCGTGGGCGAGGACGCGAAGCACGCCGCGCGCGATGCGACGTGGAAGCGCCTCGAGGAGACCGGCAAGGTCACCGCGGCCACGCTGGTCCCCGGCGAGAGCGTGGTCGTCGCGCTCGACGGGCCCGAGCGCCCGGTGCTCGTGCGCATCCTGAGCGACGGCGTCGCGCGCATCATCGCGGAGATCGACACGTCGACCGCGGACGACGAGGTCGAGGCGTGCCGCGTGACCGGCCTGCGCTGGGACGTCGGCCGTGGGTGCCTGGTCGCCAACGGCACGTTCGGCGCCCAGGCGTTCCGTCCCGCCTGAACGAAGCCGGAAACGCGCCTCCCGCCCCGGGCGTTGGTAGTATCGGCGGCTCCATGACTGTCATCGTCCAGAAGTACGGCGGCTCCTCGGTCGCGGACGTCCAGAAGATCGGCCTCGTTGCGGATCGCGTCGTCGCCGCCAAGCGTGAAGGTCACGATGTCGTCGTGGTGGTCAGCGCGATGGGCAAGACCACCGACGGCCTGATCGATCTCGCCAAGCGCTGCGCCGAGACGGCAGGCGCGGGCGCCGAGCCCCCGCGACGCGAGCTCGACATGCTGGTGTCGACCGGCGAACGCGTGACGATGGCGCTTCTCTCCATCGCCATCCACGCGCGAGGTCACGACGCGATCAGCTTCACCGGCAGCCAGTCCGGGATCCTCACCAACGATCGCCATTTCGACGCGCGCATCATCGAGGTCCGCCCGCATCGCATCCAGGACGAGCTCTCCCGCGGCCGCATCGTGATCGTCGCGGGCTACCAGGGCATGAGCTACAAGCGCGAGATCACGACGCTCGGTCGCGGCGGCTCCGACACCACCGCCGTCGCCCTTGCCGCCGCGCTCGATGCCGAGCGGTGCGAGATCTACAGCGACGTCGACGGCGTGTACTCCGCCGATCCGCGCGTCGTCGGCGATCCCAGGCATCTCCCCGACATGGATCTCGCGATGCTCGGCGAGATGGCCGAGGCGGGCGCAAAGGTGCTCAACGCGCAGGCCGTCGAGTGGGCGCGCCGCAACAAGATCGTCATCCATGCGCGCAAGACCGCCGATCCCGTGGGCGGCGGACGCGAGACGATCGCCGACGAGATCGCGCGCTCGCACGACGAGAACAAGAACGTGCGCGCCATCGTCGGCATCGGCGGGGTGATGGTGGCTCGCGTGGCCGCGTCGGGCCTCCCGCTCTTCCTCTCCACCGCCGTACAGGAGGAGCTGCCGGTCGGCGACGTCATCGCCAGCGGCGACGACGCGTTCGTGCACCTGCCGTTGCTCAACGTCCCCGACTGGCAGCGCTGCGCGCGTGCCATCGAGCGCGGCCTCGGCGGCGCTGCCACGCTGCTCGGCAAGCGCGCGGTGGTGAGCGTCGTCGGGTACGGCCTCACCGGCACGAGCGGCGCGCTCGGCCGCGTCTACGAATGCCTCGCGCGCATCGGCGCGCATCCCGTCTGCGTGAGCGCGGGACCGCTGCGCATCAGCGCCACCATCGACGAAGCGAAGCTCGACGAGGCCCAGAAGGCCCTGCACGCCGCCTTCGTCGACTAGATCACGC
>JAYTZB010000014.1:0-13267 GCA_043742085.1 Polyangiaceae bacterium | reverse complement strand
GCGCCGTTGCCGTTGGCGCTCGCGTGGCCGTTGCCGTTGCCGTTGCCGTTCGCGGCATGCGTGCCGTTCGCGGCTCCGTTGCCCGGAGCGGTCTGGCTGCTACCCGGAGGCGGGACGCGGTCGCCCCGCTCGAACGCGTCGAAGAACGTACGCCACTCGTCGTCGACCGAATGCGGTGCCTGACGGTACTGGGCGTGAAGATCCTCGACGAAACCTGCGTTGATCCCGAACTCGTCGAACATTGCGGATCCCACCCTTATAGGGGCATGTGCCGCGCGGGTCGAGAGTCTCCGACCCGCGCACCGGTCGCGCTCGCGGACCCTCAGCCGGTCGGCTGCGCTTGGCCTCGGCGCTCTCTCCGGTGTGTACATGTACGCACGCCCTCGAGGCGTTCTCGAGGTCGCTGCGCTCCGGTCCTACTTCTTCACCATCGCGATCATGTGATCGATGACGTGCGTGTGCTCGTGCTGGGGGCTGAACATGATGAGCTCGGCGTCCGCCTCGACCTTCACGTTGTGGCCCGGGGGCCAGTAGAAGAGATCGTTCGCCGTGATGGTCTCCTTCGCACCCTCCGCATCGGTCGTCGTGATCTGGCCGCGGAGCACGAAGCCCCAGTGCGGGCACTGGCAGGCGTTGCCGTCGAGACCCTGGAACAGCGGCGTGGTGTCGACGCCCGCGGAGAGGGTGAAGTACTCGCCGCTGATCTTGTCGTAGCCGCTCACCGTGCCGAACTCCCTCCGCTGCCGGATGATGGCGCCGGGGATTTCCAGACGGACTTCGACGTGGTCTTTCGTGACGTGCATGATCGATTCTCCTCTTTCTGTTTGCTCGGTAGCGAGCGGATCAGACGGACTTGCGGACGGCGCGCGTGATCACGTACCGGCGCGGCTGCTCGTATCCGAGCGGGCTCGCGAAGGTCTCGTGCCACGCGATGAGCGCGCGCCGGAGGTCCTCGCGGCGCGCGTCGTCGAGGCTCGAGGCGAGCGACTTCATCGGACCGTAGTGGTTGACCCACAGCTCCCATGCCTGCTCGCCGGAGGCGTAGCGGAAGGTGTTCGTGCCCTCCTCGAAGGCGAGCTCGAAGGTCGCGCCGAGGAGCTCCTTCAGCCGCTCGACCTTTCCCCAGGCGAACGGGGAGGGCGGCGGAGGCTGCGATGGAGCAGCCATGAAGGGCTTCATCACGCCGAACATGTTCGCGATGTTGCCGTCGTCCTTCCATGTCGCGAGGACCACGCGTCCGCCTGGTTTGACGACGCGTGCGAGCTCCGACGCCGCGGCCTCGGGATCGGTGACGAACATGACGCCGAACGTCGACACCACGGCGTCGAAGGCGCCGTCTTCCATCGCGAGCTTCTCGGCATCGCCGTGGCGGTACACGATGTCGAGGTCCTGCTGCGAGGCCGTTGCGCTCGCATACGCGAGCATCTGGTCGGCGATGTCGACCCCGGTCACGACGGCGGTGGGAAAGCGCTGCGCGACGATGCGCGAGCCCCATCCCGTACCCGTCGCGAGATCGAGGACGCGCTCGCCGGGCCTCGGCCGCAGCCGCTCGACGGCATGCTCGATCGCGTCGGCGATCGAGCGGCTGATCTCGTCGTAGCGGCCGCCGGGTGAGTTCCAGACCGACTGCGCCCGCTGGTTGTGTGACTGGACGATGTTGCTCATCATGGCCTCCATGGAGAAGCACCATGAGCGCCGCCCGTGGTAGCGAGCGTGGGAACGAGCGTGGAAACCGCGCTAGATCGTGTCGGAGCCGGTTTCCACGCCCTCGAACAGCACCGTCGACAGGTAGCGCTCACCCGTGTCCGGAAGCATGGCGAGGATGACGCTTCCGGGCTCGGCCTTCGCGGCGACCTGGAGCGCACCGGAGAGCGTCGCCCCGCCCGAGATGCCGCAGAAGATGCCCTCGCGCCGCGCGAGATCGCGTGCGCACGCGATCGCATCGTCGTCGGAGACGGCGATCACGTCGTCGACGACAGTGCGGTCCAGGACCGACGGCATGAAGTCCGGCGTCCAGCCCTGGATCTTGTGCGGCTTCCACGCGTTGCCGCCGAGCATCGCTGCGGCCGCCGGCTCGCACGCGATGATCTTCGTCTCGGGCCGCGCGCGCTTGATGGCCTGTCCGGCTCCCGTCAACGTGCCGCCGGTGCCCCACCCGGTGACCCAGTAGTCGAGCCGCGAGGACGCGAAGTCGGCGAGGATCTCCGGGCCGGTCGTCTCCCGATGGAACGCCGGGTTCGCCGGGTTGTCGAACTGTCGCGCGAGAAACCAGCCGCGCTCGTCCGCGAGCCGAGCGGCCAGGCGCACCGCGCCGCTCGCCCGCTCGGCCGCGGGCGTGAGCACCACCTTTGCGCCGTAGGCGCGCATGATCTGCCGTCGCTCCACGGAGAACGATTCCGGCATGATCGCGACGAACGGATAGCCGCGGGCGGCGCAGACGAGCGCGAGGGCGATGCCGGTGTTCCCCGACGTCGCCTCGACGACGGTCTGTCCCGGCTTCAACGTCCCCCTGCGCTCGGCGTCCTCGAGGATGCCGAGCGCGAGGCGGTCCTTCACGGATCCGCCGGGATTTGCGGCCTCGATCT
This sequence comes from Polyangiaceae bacterium, assembly GCA_043742085.1. Taxonomy (GTDB): domain Bacteria; phylum Myxococcota_A; class Polyangia; order Polyangiales; family Polyangiaceae; genus Labilithrix. Next base: position 10,682 of record JAYTZB010000014.1, on the reverse strand, counting down.
TCACGTAGACGACGACGCCGGTCGGCGCGAGGCGGTTGATCCGGACGACCGGCGTGCGCCCGATCGTCTGCGAGATGTCGTCGTAGATCATGGGCACCTCATCCTACCGTGGCGGACGCGACGGGGGTAAGGTCACGGCTTGGATGTCCGCATCCTCGGCCCGGTGAGCGTGAGTCGCGACGGCGCAGCGGTGTCGCTGCCGCGGTCACGCAAGGTGCTCGCGTTGCTCGCGTTCCTGGTGCTCGAGCCCGCTCGGCAGACCCGCTCGCGCCTGTGCGATCTGCTGTGGGACGTGCCCAACGACCCTCGCGGCGAGCTGCGCTGGTGCCTGAGCAAGCTCCGCGGCGTCCTCGATGACGAGGCACACCGCCGCGTGGTGACGAGCGACACTGCGGTCGTCACGCTGGATCTCTCGGCGGACTGCGTGGACGTGGTGGAGATCGATCGCGTCGCCAAGGCGGGCATCGCGGCAGCGACGACAGCGCGTCTCACGGCGGTCTGCGATCTCTTTGGCGGTGATCTCCTCGAGGGCGTCCAGATCGACGGGAGCGCCGAGCTCACGGGTTGGCTCGAGGCGCAGCGCCAGCGATTCCGCGCGATGCGCGTGGAGATGGTCAGCGAGCTGGCGACCCGAACGCCCGCAGGCTCCTCCGACGACGCGCTCCGACACGTCGAGAAGTGGCTGCAGCTCGCGCCCTTCGACCGTCGCGCCCACGAGGTGATGCTCGACGCTCTCGTGAAGCGAGACCGCATTCGCGACGGCGAGGAGCACGTGGCGAGCGCCATCCGTTCGTTCGAGCACGAAGGCCTCGACTGGGCTCCGCTCCGTGCGTTCTGGCAGGCCGCACGTCGCGCCGCGTCGGAGCACGCACCGGTCGCGGCGGCGAGCGGTGGAGAGCAGGCGAGGCCTCCGGCGGTGCGAGCAGGGCGACGTGCATCCGTCGCCATCATGCCCTTCGTCGATACGTCGCTCGTCGCTGCCCCTTCGAGCCAGCTCGCAAACGGGCTCACCGAGGACGTCATCACCAGACTCGCGAAGCTTCGTGCGCTGTTCGTCATCGCGCGCGGCACCGTCTACGCGCTCGGCGATCGAGGGATCGGCGCGCAAGAAGCCGGCCGCATCCTGAACGTCGAGTACGTGTTCACGGGACGCGTCCGTCGCCAGGGCGAACGGCTGTCGATCCTCGTGGAGCTCGCCGAGACCCACGATGCGCGGATCATCTGGACCGACGAGCTCGCGGGCGCAGCAGACGGAACGTTCGCCGTGCTCGATCCCATCGTGGACCGGATCGTCGCCGCCATCGCCGAGGAGATCGAGACCGCCGAGTGCCATCGCGCGATCTTGAAGCCGCCGAGCTCGCTCGATGCGTGGGAGGCCTATCACCGCGGCCTGTGGCACATGTACAAGTTCACCGGGCCGGACAACGAGACCGCGCAGGAGCTCTTCCGAGGCGCGCTTGCTCTCGACCCCACGTTTGCGCGCGCCTACGCAGGCCTCTCGTTCACGCACTTCCAGAACGTGTTCCTCGAGCTGACCGGCGAACGGGATCGGCAGATCGATCTCGCCTTCGAGTCCGCGGCAAAAAGCGTGAGCGCCGACGATCGGGATCCGACCGCGCACTGGGCGGTCGGCCGCGCCTTGTGGCTGCGCGGCGAGCTCGGCGAATCGATCGCCGAGCTCCGGCGGAGCGTCGAGCTGAGCCCGAATTTCGCGCTCGGTCATTACACGCTCGGCTTCGTGGAGAGTCAGTCGGGCGATCCGCGCGCCGCGATCGAGGCGTCGAACACCTCCCGTGCGTTGAGCCCGTTCGACCCCCTCCAGTTCGGGATGCTCGCCAGTCGTGCGCTCGCGCACGTTCGGCTCGGCGAGAACGACCAGGCCGTTCACTGGGCGCTCAAGGCCATCGGCAGGCCGAACGCACATGTGCACATCCTCGCGATCGCCGCTTCGACGCTCGCGCTCACGAACCGCCGCGACGAAGCGAAGAGGCTCGTCGCTCGGATCCGCGAGCGTCTGCCGTCCTACGACGTCGAGAGCTTCCTTCGCGCGTTTCGCTTCGACCGCGATGCCGAGGCGCTCTTGCGGAGCGGAGCACGGAGCATCGGCTTCGCTCGTTGAATCAGCGCTCGCGCTGCGAGAGCCACGCAGTCAGGTCAGCGGTCGGCTCCAGCACCACGAGCACCGCGTCGATGGTGATCGACGACACGACCGTGCCCGCCGGCGCGATGTGCACGCCGTTGCCGTCGCGCCACACCACGACACGCACCGCCTGGGAGGTCTGGATCTCGGGATCGTGAACGGTGCTCTGCGTCGCGCGCGGCGGAGGCGGAGCGACCGAGGACGTCGATGCCGGGATCACCGCTTGCACCTGGAAGGCGGTCTGGCGATCGCCGTCGCTCACGCGATCGCCGTCGTTCATCCGCTCGGCGAGCTCTTCGCCGGTGAGGTTCTGCGTCGGCGAAGCATCCCACTCGGCGGCCGATCGCTCGCGCTCGCCGCGCTCGGCGGCGACGAGGTCGTCGATGCTGCCCACCACGGTCGGATCGGGCTCGGGGCGGCTGCGCCGTCGCATCTTCGTCGTCGCGTTCGCGGCCGCGCTCCGCTCGGCGGCGCTCCCGCTGCCAGCGTTGCCGATGGTGCGCGGATCGACGCCGACCGCGGTGACCTCACCGACCTCGTTGCGGAGCACACGCGCTGCGGTGGCGTCGTCGACGGCGCCATGCGGTGAGGTCTCGAGCACGCCTGCGGCCCGCGCCTCGACGTCGAGGTTCTCTCGCGAGCGGCGTCGAGCCTTCGGTGACTTGCCGGACGAAGCCTCGGGCGCGGTGCGGTTCGAGAGGATGCCGCGACCTGCTTGCGGGCCCTGGCGTGCGTCGCTCGTCGCGAGCGGTCGCGGGGCAGCGCGTGCCGGCGCTTGCGGAGCCCTCGGCGCCTGAGAAGCGCGTGAGGGAAGCGGGATCGGTGCGGGCGCGCTCGAGCGTCCCATCGGCGGCGGCGCGGACATCGGCGGCATCGGCGGCGGACGGCTCGGGACCGCCACCGCCACGGTCGCGGATCCGGAGCGCTCGGTCGACGGCCCCATGTTTCCCGGCTGCGAGCTTCCCGGCTGCGAGCTGCCCGGCTGCGAGCTGCCCGGATGGGAGCTGGCGGGATGCGAGCTCATCGGCGCGCCCATCGTCGGCGGCAGCGGCAGTGGCTGGTCCGGCGGTGCGCCGCCCGCGTACCCGGGTCCATCGGCGATCGAGGCCTGTGAGCGACGGGCGATGAGCGACGCCAGCTCGGACGCGGCCTTCACGAGCTCGAGATAGCGCTCGTCCTGCTCGGCGTCGGCGGCGGCCTCGGCGGCCTTGCGCACCCACTTGATGCCCTCGAGGTTGTCACCGCGCGCCCACATCGCCTCGGCGGTGGAGAGCGCCCACGAGACGTCCTCGGGATCGTCGGGCTTCGCCTCGGGAACCGTGGGGAGGGCGAGCTCGTCTTCGGCGGCCATGGGACGCGAGGGATCGTCGGTGAACCCAGCCTGGATGGCAAGTCTTCGCTTCGGGCGTGGCTTGATTTGGGCGTGTCAGGCGCGGACCGCCGCGGCGGCGGCCTCGGCGAGCGCGTCGAGCGAGGTGCCGCGGGGGAAGCGGCCCTCGGCACGCTCGGGGCGTCCGCCGCCGCGGCCGCCACGCGCCTTGGCCTGCGCCTGCACGAATGCGCCACAATCGAGCTTCGCCTCGGCGCCGCGCTGGACGACGAGCACCACCTCGCCGCTGCTCTCTTCCGTCGATGCGCCGCTCGATCCGCCGGTCGATGCGCCGCCCGCGACGAGCGCGACGACGCGCGGATCCCGGGTGAGCTCGATGGCGAGGGTACGAAGGCCCGCGAGATCATCGAGCGGCCGGCCGATCGGCACGACATGAGGTCCGGGGGAGGCCGGCAGCGCCTCGCGGAGGCCGCGCGCGACCAGCTCGGCGAGCTCGGTGCGTGCGGCGTCGAGCTTGTCGCGGAGGCCCTTCGCGTCACCCCGCAGCTTCGCCATGGCGGTCGGGAGGTCGGCCGCGCCGCACGTGAGATCGGCAGCGAGCGCGGCGAGGAGGTCGTGGCGCGAGCGCGCGTCGGCGAGCGCGCGGGCTCCGGCGTGGAACGTGATGCGCAGCATGCCCTTGTACTTCTCGGTGGCGACGATGCGGATCTGACCGATCTGCCCGGTGCGCGTGCAATGGGTGCCGCCGCAGGGCGTGAGATCGAAGCCCTCGATGGAGACGATGCGCACGCCGGCCGCGGATTTCTCGGCGTTCGGCTGCTTGCGGAGATCGAGCTTCGCGAGCTCCTCGGCGGTCGGAAAGGAGGTCACCACGGGCACGTCACTCATCACCACCGCGTTGACGAGGTCCTCGGCGCGATGGAGATCGGCATCCGAGAGGCCGGGCCTCCCCAGGTCGATCGTGCACGAGGCCGCGCCGAGGCGCGCCGAGACCGTGTCCGCGCGCGCGGCGTTCGCGAGCGCGCGGGAGAGCGCGTGCTGCGCCGTGTGCTGGACCATGTTGTCGCGACGTCGTGCCTCGTCGACGGCGCCGCGCACGCCGAGGTCGGCAGCCCGGTCGCTGCCGCCGCCGCCCGCGAGGAGCTCGGCGAGCGCCGGGTCGAGATCCCCGTCGATGACGTGATGGATGATCCCGTCCTCGACCTGCGTGTCGCTGATGCGAACGGGGTATGCCCCCAGGGTCAGCGTGCCGAGATCGCCGAGCTGACCGCCGCCTTCGGGGTAGAACAGGGTCTCGCGAAGAACGAGGGACGGTTTGCCGCCGTGGGTCCCCAGCGCGGCCCCGCGCGTCTCGAACGAGGTGGCGTGGGCATCGGACCAGTAGAGCTTTTCGGTGGAGTTCATGAGGCAACGGCCCTTCGCGCGCGAATCCTAGCGCTGGCGTGACCGTTCCGCGAGACGCCGAACCAGGCTTGGACTAGCGTGCGGCGCATGTCGAACGCGAAGCCGGCGACGAGCAGCAAAGGGTCGAAGAAGGGCGGAAAGGGCGAAGCCCCCGAGCCGCCGGCGCTCGACGCGTCGGCGCCCGCCGACCTCGCCCGTGCGTTCTCGAACGCGTGGACGGTCGACCTCACGCGCTCCTCGCCCGACACCACGCCGCGGCGGGCCCAGGCCATCGGCGCCGCCCTCAAGCTGGCGCCCGAGAGCATGCGCGCCGTCCTCGACGGGCTCGTCGCCTACGTCCCGCAGCTGGGTGAGGTCGACGCGGTGATGACGCGCGACTCGAAGACCCCGAAGGAGCGCGAGCAACGAAAGCCGTGGCAGTCGCGGCTGGCCGGTGTCGGCATCGTCGCCCACGCGCTTCGCCTCGCGCAGTCGGACGAGGCAGACGCCGCGCTCGCGGCGCTCCTCGCCAGCTCCTCGAGCGAGATGGTCCGCGAGGAGATCGCGAAGGCGCTCCTCGGCGACGCCGCCCTCGGCACCAAGCCGGGCGCGCTCGAGGCCCTCGTCGCGTTCATCGACGATCCTGCCTGCACCGACCTCGCGCTCCTGCGCGCGGGTTTCCGGTCGCTCTACACGCTCGACCCGAAGAAGGCGCACACGCGCTGGCGCAAGGTGCTCACCGCGCCCGACGTCACGAACCCGCGCTCGGTCTGGCTCGCCAAGATCGCGTTCGAGCAGATGGAAGCCCACAAGGCCGACGTCGACGATCTCGCTCCGGTGGTGTTCCCGCTCATCAAGCTCCCGAAGAGCGCCCGCGGTGAGGATCTCCAGACCGCCGCCGTCCGCTATGCCGGGCTCACGCGCGATCACTATCTCGCGCTGCTCAAGTACGTCGCCGACAAGGACGACGCGCAGGTGCTCATCGACGCGGTCGCCGAGCGCTTCTACTGGGCGTCGCTCGGCGCCAACGGCGTGAAGCAGGAAGAGGTCCGCCCCCTGTTCAAGGCGCTGGAGAAGCGCTATCTCGACAAGGGCGACAATTCACGCGCGAGCGTGTTCACGAAGCTGCTCGCCGGCCTCGTGCGCGAAGGAAAATCCTAGGGACCGCAGGCGGGCGAGGGGAGAGGCGACCGATGGACGTCATCGTCAACGGCAGCTCGCGCGAGGTCCCCGACGGCCTCAGCGTGAAGGACCTGGTCGCGCACCTGGGCCTCAGCGATGGCCCGGTGGCGGTGGAGATCAACCGCGAGATCGTCCCGCGCGCCGACCATGCCTCGCGCGCGGTCGCGAAGGGCGACACCATCGAGATCGTCCACTTCGTCGGCGGCGGCTGACGTCGTCCCCGCTGCGGGCGCTTCTTCCACGTCGAAGAGCGCGTTCTTCGACGTTGAAGAACGGTCCGCTGCGGCCCGCAGCTCACGCGCATGCGACCTTCACGGTGTGCGCGTGCGCGAGCACGAGGCTCGACGTGACGGTGATGCTCTGACCGCTCTTCAGCTGAGCGAATTGCGCGGCGGAGATCGTGACCTGATGCGGGTGTGAGGCGGTGCCCTGGATCGAGTACGTCTTCGTCGCGCCCGCGGCGACGTCGACCTTCGAGACGGTGAGCGAGTGGCCGTGGTTCGCGCTGATGGTCGTCGCGGTCGCTCCACCACCGCAGGTCGCGGGCGGCGCCGAGACCGTGCACGTCACCGTCACGGAGTGCGTGTGGCCCGCGCCGTTCGTCGATGCGAGGGTGATCGCGTGACCGGCGCCGAGCTGCGCGAACTGCGCGGCCGTGACTGTGACGAGGTGGTCGTGACCCGCGGTACCCTTGATCGAGTACGTCTTCGAGACATGCGCGGCGACGTCGGCCGCGGAGACGGTCAGCATGTGACCATGGTTCGCGCTGATGACGGGCGGCTTGCAGGTGACGAGGCCGTCCTCGGTCTGGTCCACCGTCTCGCCGCTGCCCGTCGCGTCGGGCTCCGTCGAGTCGACGGCGCAGCCCAAAAGGGTGCGAGAGAAGAAGAGGGAACCCCCGAAGAGGGCGGCATTCCGAAGGAGCTCACGGCGCGTGGAGTTCATGCGCGTCGTCATGCCTCTGCCCGACCGTTCTCGCCACCCACCTTTCCGGATATCCGTGTGTCCGAATCGGCAACACCGGGCCCGTCATGCAACGCTTACGAGCGCTGCGCTGAGCCCTGCGCGACGAGCGCACGGCCGAGGGCACGTACATCCGCGAGGGCGACGTCGATGACGAGGCGCCCGCCTTTGCCGGCGAGCCCGGCCTTTGCAGTGAGCTTGGCGTCGAGGCGGAGTCGATCGATCGCCCGTGCGAGCGTCTTGGCGACGGCGGCGTCGCCGTCCGAGAGATGGCGTCCGCGTGTCCCGCGCGCGCGCGGGATCTCGCGCGTGGCCTCGGCGATGCCGCGGACGCTCTCGCGCTTCACGTCGATCCGTCGCTTCCCGACGACGACGCCCTCGCGGATGGCGTGCGCGACGGTCTCGTCAGCCGACGTGGCCTGCACGAGGCGCGCGACGCTCGAGGCCTTGGAGAAAGTGCCGAGCTGGATCGCGTCCTCGCGGGTCATGTGACGCACGATCTCGATCAAGCGTTCGGCCTGGCTCTCCGACATCGAGAGCTCCGCCCGACAGAACGCCTCCCATGAAGGCTGCTTGAATGCGCGATAGACGTCGGGATCCTTGAGACGCACGAGCGCCTCGCCCATGTCGTAGAACGCGGCGGCGATGTCCCCGCGCTTGCGCCGCAAGAGCGCGATGTCGCCGCGCGCGGCGGTGACGATGCGCGCGGTCTTCTGCCGCGAGAGCGCGCCGGCCCGCCTGGCGAGCGCCGCGGGCAGGGTCTTGTTGCTCGTCGTCTTCCTGGTCGTGCTCGCACGCGTCCTCGGCTTCGCCATGGACGCACGATAGAGCGAGGCCCGCGCTGGCTCCAAGATCGCGAGCGACGCATGCGAATGTCCACTCCGGTGGACACCGAGGACGTCGTGTACTTCCTGGGGAGAAGAGGGAACCGCTGAGGTTCTTCGCGGCGGCACGGTTTCATGAGCGTCGATCGTGCAGCCCCCTCCTTGGTTGATATCGGCAACGCGAGAATGCCGAGTCGGGAGATCTTCGTTCGAACCTCACGCGATGGAGAACCACGCCTCGGGTACGCGGGAGAGGCCGCGCTCGTCCGGGTCCGGCGCGCCATCGTGCCTGTGACGCTGCTCGTGGTATCCGCCGTCGACCTCGACGACGAGGCGGACCTTTGGTGCACGCGAAGTCGACGATGTGCTCTCCGATGACGAGCTGCCGCCGAAACGCAAAACCGGTCCTGGAGCCCGAGACCCCCGGAAGTCGCGAGGCGCCTCGTTCGCGCCGGTTATGCTCTCGTCGATGGAGCATCACCCGCACCACGTTGCGGTGCCCCCTGCGCCACCAGCACCGCCCCCCGCGACCCACCGCATGCTCGTGTGTGGGCTTGCGTCGCTCCTGACCGTGCCGTTCGCGACGGTGGTCGAGTTGAAGCTGCTCGTCATCGTCAAGGCGAGGATGCTCGTCTCCAACAGCACGATCGAGGCGATGTTGTTCGTCATCGTCGCCATGAGCGCGGCAGCGATTCCGTTCGCCATCGTGCGACGCAAGGCGGACGCTGTAGAGCCGCCGTGGTCGAGCGTGCTCGGCATCGCCGCGCTGAGCGTGGTGGGCGTGGTGACCGCGCTCTTCGCCTTCTACTTGTGGCTGTTCGGCGGGCCCTCGTTCAACCCCGCACTGTGACGAGCGGTGGTGGCGCAGATCCGCGCACGGCGCTCTCGGGGGGCCGGTGGCGGCGGAGATCAGCCGCGTTCGCGGGTCATGTGGCGCAGTCCGAGAGTCCCTACTCCGCCGGGCCCGCTGGCGCGCGCGTGGTACAATCAGCCCATGCGGCCGCTCACGACGGACATGACCGACGCATCGAGCCGCCCGTACTTCATCCGGGACGAAGACATCACCGTCGCTGAGCTGCACCGGACCCTGGCGCAGGGCTCCGAGTACGATCGCCACCGGCTCCTCGCGAAGATGCTCCGCGAAGCACGTGACGTCGACGTCTGGCACTTCGTGACGCCGGAGGCAGTCGCCGAGACGCTGCCATCACTCGGCCGCCGGCTCGGTTAGACGGCGCGCGTTCTGGAAGCTGCGTGGGTACATCGACGATGTCGTCGTCAGGCTGCGGCGCGCCGCGCTACCCGCTCGATAGCGCACGAGTCTCCTACACACCGCAGCGGTCGCGGGCGCGTTGCACGAGCGCCTGCACCTCGGCGTGCGCGCGTTGCGTGACGTTCGTGGCGCGGTCGGATTTGCGCGCGATGAAGGGCGTGCCCACCGAGACCACCATGCGGGTCGGGCCGCTCTTCGACATGCGCGCGAGGTGCGCCGGGAACGTCTCGTTCACGAAGGCGGCGCCGGAGGCACGCGGGTACGCGATGCCCACCGGGAGCACCTCGGCCTCCGCGCGCACCGCGGAGACGAAGGCGCCGCCATGAAAGGGGCGGACCTCGTCGCCGTCGAAGGTGGTGCCCTCGGGGAACAGGTTGATGGTCTGGCCGTCCTCGAGGTACTTCTGGATGGCGCGGATGGTGGCGGCGCCGCTCTTGGCGCTGGAGCGGTCGACGAAGACCGTTCCCACGGCGCGCGCCGCTGCGCCCACCACCGGCCAGGTCGCGAGGTCGGCGCGGCTCACCATCGTGCCTCCGAATAGCGCGAGGACAACGCCGATGTCGATCGCGGAACGATGGTTGGTGATCACCAGCCGCCCGCGACCGCGTCCCCGCGTGGGGGGCGGGATGGTCCCGTCGACGACCACCTCGATCGCGAAGAGGCCGAGGAGCGCCCGCGCCCAGCGGCCGACCCAGGCGTCGCGTACCGCGATGCGGTCGGCGTCGTTCGTCGTGGCCATGCGCGCGAGGAACGGCGGCAGCATCAGCGCCGTCACGCCGAGAAAACCGCTCGCGCGCGCCACCTGCCGGCCGCGCCCGATCACGCTCGGGATCACCACAGCTTCCTCAGCGCGTAGGCCATGTACTCGATGCCGCGTCGCGCAAGCGGCCGCGCGCGCCACTCGTAGAGATCGATCCTCTTCGCTCCGCGGACGTCGATGTCGAACCACTTGCGCGCGTAGATCGCGAAGGCCTCGTCCTCTACGGCGATGTTTACCTCGAGGTTCTTCGCGCGCGAGCGTTCGTCGAGGTTGTAGCTCCCGATCATCGCGAAGCGATCGTCGATGACCACCGTCTTGGCGTGCATCATCGGGCCGGCGTAGCAGCAGACCTCGACGCCGTGGCGCAGCAGCGACTCGTACATCGCCTCGAGCGCGAACTGCACGACGGCGACGTCGCTCTTCGTGGGAACGAGGACGCGCACGCGCACGCCCCGGAGCACCGCGCGAAAGAGCGCGTTCCGCACGCCGCGGTCGGGGATGAAGTAGGAGTTGGCGATGTCGATGGACGTCTTCGCGGCGTTGATCCGCGAGAGGTACTCCTTCATCAGGTTGCGTCGCTGTCGTCGCAGGCTCGCGAGGACGTAGACCCTCCCGGTCGGGCGCTTGCTGAGTGGTACGAGGTCGCGCGGCATGTTCAGCGGCACGAGCTCGTGGGGCAGGTTCCTGAACCAGACGCGGCGCCACGTCTTGTAGAAGAGCGTGCGCAGCTCTTCGACGACGTTGCCCTTCACCTGGATCATGTCGTCGCGCCAGGCCTCGCCGCCGTCGTCTGCAGGGAGCCAGGCGCGCGCGAGGTTGAGTCCGCCCGT
>JAYTZB010000013.1:0-12587 GCA_043742085.1 Polyangiaceae bacterium | reverse complement strand
TCGGCGCCCATGCGGATGGCGTCGAACGTCTCGGTGAGCGTGCCGATCTGATTCAGCTTGATGAGGATCGAGTTGGCGATGCCGAGATCGATGCCGCGCTTGAGGCGCTCGACGTTGGTGACGAAGAGGTCGTCGCCGACGAGCTGGAGCTTCTTGCCGAGCTTGTCGGTGAGGAGCTTCCAGGTGTCCCAGTCGTCCTCGGCGCAGCCGTCCTCGATGGAGATGATCGGGTACTGCGACGACAGCTGCTCGTAGGTGGCCACGAGCTCCGCGCCGCTGATCTTCTTCTTGTCGAACGTGTAGCTCTTCGAGGCCTTGTCGTAGAACTCGCTGGCGGCGCAGTCGAGCGCCAGGAAGACGTCCTTGCCCGGCTTGTAACCGGCGTCCTCGATGGCGCGCACGAGCGTGCTCACCGCCTCCTCGTTCGACCCGAGGCGCGGCGCGAACCCGCCTTCGTCACCGACCGCGGTGGTGAGGCCCTTGTCCTTCAGGTTCTTCTTGAGCGTCGCGAAGATCTCGGCGCCGGCGCGGAGCGCCTCCGGGAACGAGCTCGCGCCGGCGGGCACGATCATGAACTCCTGGATCTCGAGGCCGTTGTCGGCGTGAGCGCCGCCGTTGATGACGTTCATCAGCGGCGTGGGGAGGACGCGCGCGTTGGCGCCGCCGAGGTAGCGCCAGAGCGGCATGCCGATGGCGTCGGCGGCGGCGCGCGCCGTGGCCATCGAGACACCGAGGATGGCGTTGGCGCCCATCTTCGACTTGTTCGGCGTGCCGTCGGCCTCGAGGAGAACGCGATCGACCTCGGCCTGATCGAGGGCATCGAGCCCGATGACGCTGGGGCCGAGCGTCTGCATGACGTTCTCGACCGCCTTCTGGACGCCCTTGCCGCCAAAGCGCTTCTTGTCGCCGTCGCGCAGCTCGATCGCCTCGTGCTCGCCGGTCGACGCACCGCTCGGAACGGCGGCGCGGCCATGACCGGTGGCGGTCTGGACCTCCACTTCGACGGTGGGGTTTCCGCGCGAATCGAGGATTTCGCGGGCGATGACGGCGTTGATCTCGCTCATGGGCGATCGACTACCACGACTCTGGGCGAGGCGTCACTCGTCGGCGTCGATGTCGTGCCAGAACATGCGGACGTCATCGAGCGTGCGAACGCGACGCGCCGGCGGAAGGCTCGCGAGCAGCGACTTGCCGTAGCCCTTTCGCACCGCTCTGCGATCGAGGAGCGCGACGAGCCCGGCGTCCTTCTTCGTGCGAATGAGACGGCCGAAGCCCTGCTTGAGCGTGATGGCGGCGCTCGGCACCGAGTACTGCGTGAAGGGATTTCCGCCCTCGGCCTCGATGCGCGCGCATCTCGCTGCGACCACCGGATCGCTCGGGACGGCGAACGGGATCTTGTCGAGCACGACGAGGCGGAGGGCGCTGCCCGGGACGTCGACGCCCTCCCAGAAGCTCATCGTCGCGACCAGCACTGCGGCGCCCGAGTCGCGGAAGCGATCGAGGAGCACGTGCTTCGGTGCCTCGCCCTGGATGAGCAGCGGACCCGGCACTCGTCCATGGAGCGCATCGCGGATGGCGCGCATGGCGCGGTTGGACGTGCAGAGCACGAACGCGCCGCCACCGGTGATGGCGACGAGCTCGGCGACGCGATCGGCGCACGCGTCCTCGAAGCCGTACTCGGTGGGCTCGGGGAGATCCTCGGCGACGTAGAGCGCGGCGCGCCTCTCGAAGTCGAACGGGGAGGCGACGACGAGCTCGACGGTGTCGGGCCGCGCGCCGAGTCGGCTGCGCACGAAGTGGAAGCTCGGACCGACCGACGTCGCCGTGGCGAGCGTGGCGCTCGTGCAGATGACGCTCGGGACGCGATCGAAGAGCTTCTCGCGGAGCACCGGACCGAGATCGACCGGGCTCGCGCCGAGCGAGACGTTGCGATCGCGCTGGTCGATCCAGACGACGCCGCTCTTGAAGCCCTCGGCGGCCCTCGCCAGCGCACCCGCGACGGGGTCGTCCTCCTCCCAGTGCTTCGGCTCGCTGCGGCTCGTCGACTGGATGCGCGCGAGATCGGCGCGGAGATCTCCGGCGCGACGCGCGAGGATGGTGACCGCGTCGTCGCGATCGTTGGTGAGCGCAAAGGCCAGCAGCGCCTCGAGCGCGGCGTCGAGCTTGCCGAGCGCCTCGATGCGCGGCTCCGTCCAGTCGGTGTGGGCCAGCATGCGGCGGCTCTCCTCGCCGCCGCGACCGCCGCGGGAGAACGGCGCCCGCGAGGACGGTGCTCCGCCGCGTGACGACGGAGGGCTCGACGTGCTGCCCGCGCCCTGCCAGGCGCGGAAGAACTGCGCTGCCTGCTCCTCGACGTTGTCGACGAGGCTCATCGACATCGCGTCGAGGATCTTCGCGGCGATGACCCCACGACGCGCATCGCGTACGAGCGAGTCGAGGCGCGCGGTGGAGATGCGAACGCCGAAGAAATCGGTGGCTACGCTCTCGATCTGGTGGGCCTCGTCGAAGATGACGGCGTCGTAGTTGGGGATGGCCCCGCCGAAGCCGCCGTTCTTGCCGGTCCGGAGCGCGAGATCGGCGAAGAAGAGGTGATGGTTCACGACCACCACCTGCGCCTGCTCGGCCTCGCGACGCATGCGAGTCACGAAGCACTCGTCGTAGAACGTGCATCCTGCACCGATCCGGGTCTCGGTGCTGGAGGCGACGTCGCGCCAGGCGTGGGCGCCCTCCTCGAGGTCCTCGAGCTCCGCGCGATCGCCGTCGATCGACGTGTACGACCAGCGCTCGATGCGCGCGAGGTCGGCGGAGACCGGCTCGCCGCCGCGCAGCCGCTCCGAGAGGCGGCGCTTGCATAGGTAGTTCGACAAGCCCTTCATGAGGGCTGCCTTGAACTCCACGCCGTGCTCGGCGAGCACCTCGCGGACGAGCGGCAGGTCCTTCGTGAAGATCTGCTCCTGGAGCGCGTGCGTCGCGGTCGAGATCACCACCTTGCGGCCGCTCAGGATGGCTGGCACGAGGTAGGCGAGCGTCTTGCCGGTGCCGGTCCCGGCCTCGACGAAGAGGTGCCCGTTCTTCGCGAGGGCCTCGTGGACGGCCCGGGCCATCACGAGCTGCCCGTCGCGGTGCTCGTAGCCCTTCAGCCTGCGCGCGAGAGGCGAGGTCGGCCCGAGGACGTCATCGACGTGGGAGACGGGGTGTTGCTGGCGTGGCGTGCTGCGAGGACCCGAGCGCGGAAGCACCGGAGAATCGGGATGCAGCGGCTCCAGATCGGCGAGCGGGTCGAGATCGTGGCCCGTCTCGAGCTCGTCGGCGGTCTCGGGCGCCAGAAGCTCGCCTCGATGCATCGCCTCGACGTGTACCGAAGGCGGCACGCGGCGTCGAGCAAAGTCGCGCGAAAGCCCGATCGGTTGCTACGATCCCGGGCACGTGAGTCGCGCCGGTCCGCCCTCCCCTCTTCCGCCGCCCATCGCGCTCGCACGCGATGCGACGTCGGGCGCTCGTGCTCGCGCTCGCGCTCACCGCGACGAGCGACCGGCCGGACCGAGCACGGAGCGCGACGTCCCCGTCATCGACCGCGAAGGCGCGATCGCTCCGCTGCGCCTGGCCATCGGCAAGGACGGCCTCGGCATCGAGCTCGCCGGTCCCGCGACGGTGGAGTGCCTCGACGTGATCGAGCTGGTGGTCCGCCTCCCCCACGTGAAGTTCCCGTTCGACGTGAGCGGCGGCGTCGCCAAGTTCCGCCACAAGCGAGGCGAGCTCGAGCGCGTGGGCGTCGAGCTCGATGCGCGGCGCGTCGCGCGCTGGGCGGAGCCGCGACTGCGCGGGCTCCTCGGCGCCGGGCCGTGCACGGTGATCGTCGAGCCACGCGCGTTCGGCGCGACGGTGACGGTGCACGCACGAAGCCAGGCGTCGAGCGCGTCCGGCGCGTCGAGCATGTCCGGCACGTCCGGCACGTCGAAACGCGGCGGCGCGCTCGCCGCGCTCGCATTCGAGGTGGCGGTGGTGCCCACGCACGGCGAGCTGGTGCTCGTGGTCCATGGAGCTCGCGGAGCGCACGTGGTCGAGCCCGCGACGGCGCTCGCCATCCGCGCCGTCGCGACGCTCGTCGGCGATGCGGCCCGACGCGAGGGTGCGCGCTTCGTGATGCCCGATGCCGCGGGCCGTCTCGCGCGCCGTCTCCTGCCGGAAGCGGGCGTACGCGCGCCGGGCTCCGAGGGCATGCGGATGTGGGGATCCGGGGCGAGCGATGGCGTGCTCTTCGTCGCGTTCGTCCGCGCGTCGGTGGCGTCGGGCTCCGCCGCGACCTCCATCACCAGGGTGCCCGACGAGGCCACGCTCGCCGTCGAGGCAGCGTCGCTCACGCGCGAGGCCGACGACGCGCTCATGGCGCGCGATCTGGATCTCGCGCGGCAGCTGGATCTCGCGGCGTTCGAGCGCGCTCCTCGGCATCCCGAGATCGCGCGGCGCATCGCCGAGGTCGACGCGGTGGTCGGCGGTCGCGCCGAGACCGCGAGCGCGACGCTGCGCGAGATGGCGACCAGCGCTCACCCCTGCCACCTCGGCCTGCTCGGCGGCGACCTCATGAGCGAGGCCGGAGACCGCGCCGGGGCCGTCGCAGCGCTCCTGCGCGCCGGAGAGCGTGATCCCTCGCACGTGATCGGTGCGCTCGCCTATGCCCGGGCCGCCGAGCTCGCGCTCGACCCGCACGATGGGCTCGCGTGGCTGGACGCCGCGATCGCCCGCGCTCCCCGCCTCGCGGAGCTGCGCTGGGAGCGCGCGCGAAGGCGCCTCACGGCGGGCCGCCTCGGCGATGCGCGCGCCGATTTCCAGGAGCTCGAGGCTCTCGCGCAGGGCGCGCGGGATCGGCACGACGTACTTCGTCGTGCCGGTGACGCCTATCGCGCGGCCGGGCTCGGCAGCGACGCCGCGCTGCTCTACGAGCGCGCGCTCCTCTATCGTCCCGACGATCCGGGGGCCCTCGCCGGGCTCGGCGCGGCGCTCGCCGCAGAGGGGCGATCGGCACGCGGCGCGGCGATCCTCGCGCATGCCATCGAGCTCGCGGAGACGCGCGGCATCGAGACGGCGTGGATGCACCTCGAGCTCGGTCGCGTGCTCGGTGAGCGGCTCGGCGATCGCCCCGCGGCGGTCGCGCGCCTTCGCGCCGTGCCCGACGACGCGCCCGAAGCGATCGCCGCGCGCGGGCTCGAAGGACGCCTCCGCGCGCTGCTCGGCGATCCGAGCGGAGCAACGCTGGCGTTCGCGCGCATGCGCGAGCGCGCAGGGCACGAGCCGAGCGCGCTCGCGTGGCTCGAGGAGGCAGCGCGCTTCGAGGACGAGCGCGGTGATCTCCATGCGGCGCAGCGACACCTGGCTTCGGCGATCG
This sequence comes from Polyangiaceae bacterium, assembly GCA_043742085.1. Lineage (GTDB taxonomy): Bacteria > Myxococcota_A > Polyangia > Polyangiales > Polyangiaceae > Labilithrix. The sequence goes on along the minus strand of JAYTZB010000013.1, from coordinate 7,204 downwards.
GGATCGCGCCGGGCGACGGCGTGCTCGAGGCTCGGTATCGCGCGCTCGGGGAACGGATCGCGGCAGCGGCGGGCGTGCGTGGCGAACAGCGAGCGCCGGAGCGAGACCGCGAGCGAGCGCCGCAGCCGCAGCCGCAGCCGCAGCCGCAGCCGCAGCCGCAGCCGCAGCCGCAGCCGGAGCCGCAGCCGCAGCCGCAGCCGCAGAAGCCAGCGGTGATGGACGATCCCTCGCCGCCTCGTTATGTGATCGCGGACGCGCTGCCCGATCACGCGTTCGACGTCGCGCTTGGCGCCGAGGACGCGGAGGCGGAGCTGCGCGTCGAGGCGCTGACGCGCACGCTCCAGGGCGATCCCAACAACGACGCCGTGGTCGACGAGCTGGTCGGGCTCCTGAGCAAGCTGGGGCGCAGCATGGACCTGCTCGCGCTACTCTCGGCTCGTCTCGAGGATGCGCCGCCGGATCGGCGCGACGCGCTTCTCCCGAAGCACCGCGAGGTCCTCCTCACGCTCGAGCGCGAGGCGCGCGCCGAGGGCCGCGAGGCCGAGGCCGATCTCTTCAAGATGGCGCGCGAGGCGAGCTGACCGCGCGGCAGGCGGCAGGCGCGCAGGCGCGCACGCGCGCACGAAAGCCGTCAGCCGTGCAGGGCCTTCTTCACATCCGCAAGCGCGACGTCGACCTCGGTCGCCTCGAGCTTGCATGACGTCGCGAGCTTCTCGAGGACGCTGCGCTCGATCGCGCTCACGTCCTCGCTGCACTGCGCGATGAGGGCCGCGATGCGGAGAACCTCCTGCGCGTGCTCGCGACGGACGATGCCCTCTCCCAGGCGCTGGAGACGGGTCTCGAGGCCGTCCTCGGTGAGCTGGTCCTGCAGATCGGAGATGAGATCGGCGACGTGCCGAGGCGCGACCGCTCCGCCGCATGCCGCAGTGACGATGCGCTCGAAGGCACGCCGCTCCTCGTCGTCGAAGACACCGTCCGCCGTTGCCACGATGTACGCCCCCTCGACGATGGTCTCGAAGAGGACGGCGGCGTGCGGGTCGAAGCCGGTCGGAACCGTCGACTCATCGGTGGGACGTGACCCATACGACGCCGCGGCGAGCGTCAGGATCGAGCGATCCTGACCTTCCGGCGCGTCACCGCCGTGCGGAGCTCGCGCGACGCGCGCGAGCATGTTGATTCTCTCGTCGGTGAGCATGATCGTCACGAGGTACGTCTCATCGCGGAGTGTACCTTTCAGCGGGGCTGCTGCGCGAGAAGGATCTCGCACTGGCCCAGGTCGTCGGTCATCGAGCGGGCGATCTCGATGGCCGGCGGTCCGCGGTTCGGCGGCTCGGCGAACACCCGGACGACAGCGCGGACGATCGGATTGCCGGCCTTACTCGGGTCCTTCAGCGTGAACGACAGGCGCGCAGGCGGCGAGATGATGATCGGCTCGAGCTTCGCCGTCCCGGTCGCGAAGCTGCGTACCTGGACCAGGCGCGGGAAGCCCGTCCCCGCCTGGGGATCGACGACGAAGTCGTATTGACCCTGGTCGACGTCGAAGCTGAACGCGCCCGCCCGATCGGTCCGCGCGTGAGCAGGCCTCGGCTTGACGGCGGTGCTGCTGGTCACCGGCACGTTCGATGGGATGGCGCGGATGTCTGCCTCCGCGAGGGGGCGCCCGTCGGCGAGCATCACCGTGCCGGATACGACGGTGCGCGGCGGCGGGAAGTACGTCTTCGCGAGACCAGCGCTCGTATCGAATGTGTCCCTCACCTTCGCGAGACCGGTGCGCTCGGCCGGCTCGATCGTGACGTCGTAGATCCCTGGCGGCACCACGGTCGCGAACCGACCGGCATCGTCGGTGGATACCGAGGTCGAGTAGCGGAGCAACGGGTCGGGCGTGCCGTCCTTCCGTCGCACGCTCATGCTGTCGAAGCGCACGTGTGACGGGATGCCGGTCAGCGCGGTGCCGCTACCGGATGCGACGACACCGGTGATCGACGCAGGACCCGGAAGCGCGGGAATGTCGAGCGCCTCGAGGCCCTGGCCGTTGACCAGCGCGCTCTGCAACCGCGGGACGCCGATGAAGCTCGCCGGTGGGGCGACGATGACCGCGACGCCGTCCTTCAGCGCGCGCACGCCGGCCTGGGTCTGCCCGACGGTGTCGAGCCGGACTTCCATCTTCGTGCCGGAGAGCTTGCGCAGCGAGGAGATCCGGCGCCCGGTCGCGGACTCGATGAGCCACACTTGCCAGCCGTCGAGGCCGTCGGCGCGCGTGACCGTCGCGCGTCGCGAATCGCCCGACTCGTCGTCGAGCGGCGACTTCGCGTCGACGCCGAACCCCAGAACGAAGTCATCGGTGACGCGCGGCAAGCTCACGCTGAGCGGGGTGAGCACGGGCGGGAAATATTGATCGTACGGCGGCTCGGGATACGCGATGCGCAGGTAGCGCCCGACCGAGAACGCGTCCGTGTACTTGATCACCGGAGGTATGCCGACGGTCCCGACCTGGACGACCGCCAGCGACGCGGTGAGCATGTCGACCGCGGGTATCCCGACGGTCGCCGCCTCCTCGAGCGTGCTGTCGACGAGCGGCACGAGAGTCACGCGCACGGGAAGCGACGTGCCTTCCTCGAGCGGCAAACCGACGGCCTCGGCGGCGCCCTTCGAGACGATGTACCTGCCCTCGGTGGCCACGAGCTCCTTCAGCGGCACGCAGAGCGGCGGCTTGCACGCCGACATTCCGGAGACGGTCCCGGGTTGCGCGGTGAGATCCTTGTTGGTGAGGACGAACGCGCGGCCCGGCGCATAGAACGAGGTGTCGGGGACGTTGACCACGACCGAGTACGGGTACGTCGGAAGCCCGAAGTCGCAGCGCCCGTCGTGGCATTGTGATCTCACCGTCGCGCCTGGCAGCGTGTAGAGCTCGCACTTGTGGACGTCGAGGCACCCGTCATTGAGCGGCGCCGCGGAGAGCGGCTCGGCGACGATCGGCGAGCACGCCACGGCGAGCGCGAGCATCGTGAGCGCGGCGAACGCCGGGCTCTTCACTGCGTGCCTCCCTCGCTGCCGTCCGCGGCATCGAACGACGCATCGATTCCGGCATCGAGCGCGGGGCAGCCGCCGAGGTCTCCGTTCGGGTTGTAGAACCACGTCGCGATGTCGCCGCCGGGCGCGTCGGGCGTGTGCGCGTGCTTGGCGTCGTCCGTGGACGCGAGGCGCAGAGCGACGACGATCTCCACCTTGTGGCAGCGACCGGGGTCGGGCTCGGGGATGGCGACGGTCAACGTTCGCGTTCCGCCCACCGTATTGGCTTGCTCGAAATCGCTGGTGCTCGGCTCAGCGGCGAGACCGTCATTGTTGAACGAGTCGAAGTCGATGAACCCCGCGTAGGCGATCCTCACGGTGGGATCGATCAGCTCCACGGGGACCACGAACGTCTGCGGCCAGCGCGTCAGCACCGAGGTCTCCGACGGGACCGTCGATGCATGAAGGATGGTGGGCCTGGTCTCGGGAATACGCAGCACCTGCCCCGACGGCTGGGCGAGGATGCATCCGTCCTGTGCGACGAACGTGACCGCGCACGCGGCCATCACTGCAAGCGCAGGAAGAGCGGAGAGGATGCGGCGCCCGGTTCGCTTCATGCTCACACCGGCGGCGGTCCGCCGCGCCCATCCCCGGCGAACGGGAAGCGTGAGGATTGCGGTGATGGAACGTGCCAGCGCGCGTCGGCGTACTCGGGCCGCACGGCGAGGCGATAGAGATCGGCGAGCGAAGGAAGCATCTTGCAGAGGCGAACGAGGCCGCCCGGCCGCTGCAGATCATCGACGTCGAGCGCGGCGTGCTCGCTGAGCACGGTGCGCGCGGCGTGCGCGAAGTTGCCCGTGAGGAACATTCCGACGCGCCGGCCGCTCTGGTTCGCACGCTCGACGACCAGCTCGAACGGCGTCGCATCGTCGTTGAAGAGCAGCTCCTTGAGGCGTCGTTGAGCGCGCGGCGCCAGGCTCTGCCAGAGCATCTCCGCGAGGTTCGCATGTGCGCGGTCCATCTTCGTGGTGGTCGGCGGTCCGAACGCGCCGAGCAGCACCTGCCACAGCACGCGCCCTTCCGCATCGGGTAGACCGATCGGCAGCGCGTTCTGCGGCAGCACCGATGCGAGGGCGTGACCGAGCATCCATCGGACGTCCGGACCGTCCTCACGCGCCTCGCCGCCGAGGATGGCCGACGGGTTCTGCAAGAGCGCGACGGTGAGCGTCAACGGACCGTCGCCACGTCGATGGTAGAGCGCAAAACGAGGGGTATCGAGGAGACGCAGCGCCACCTCGTAGAGGCGCGACAGTGTCCACATCGGCCCCGGCGCGACGCGCTCGAGCCCGGTCATGCGATAGAGCGCGGGCGGCTTCGCGAAGATGGCGCTCGCGTTCTCCCAGACCACGCCGAAGGCCTCGCCGGCCTGCTCGCGCGAGTGCCGGGTGAGGAGCGTCAGCATCCCCGGCTGCGTCTGCTGCGCGCTCAGCGGCGGCGGCGCGACCGGCGGCTGCTGGGCGTCGAAGGCACGAAGGACGTGCTCGATGGCGCGCACGTAGCTCGGGTGCTTGTCGAGGCGCGCAGCGTCGCGCAGCGAGGCAAGGCGTCCGAGATCGCCGGGCACGAGCTCGACGGCTTGACGACGCACCTTGACGAGCGCTGCTGCACGCGAAGGCTCGGCGGAGAGAAGTGCATCGAGCTCGTCGGCAGCGGCGAGCGAACCTTCGCGGAGCGCGTCGGTGAGCATCTTCTCGCCTTGCTCACGTTCGCCCGCGGCGATCTTCTTTCGCGCCTCGACGATGGCCGGCAGCTGCGGGTCGGCCCGCGACGTGGGCGACACGGCGGTGATCTCGGCGGCACCGCTGCCGACGCTCGGACCGGCACCGGGATCCGTGCGCGGCGGCGCGCCCGGATCCGTGCTCGGAGTCCTGCTCTCCGGTGGCGCGCCCGCTTCGACCGTCGCAAGGGTCACGACGGGAGGCGGCGGCTCGGTCCGCGGCGCGCCGAGCGGATGACGCACCGACTGGAAGAGCTCCTCGGCGGCGTTCGCTTGACGTGCGGCGTCGTCCGGCGCGACCGACATCGTCTGCGGTGCGGTCGGAATCGTCCCGATCACCGCGGCGGGCTGCGGCGCCGGAGGACGCGAGGACGGCTGCCGTGCCTCGGCGACGTGCGGCCAGCCAGGCGGAGGCGTCGGCAACGCGGGGACGACGCGCATCGCTCCCGAAGGCGCTCGCGACGCGGGGTGCGATGGCGACGGCGGGCTGCTCGACACCGGCGGCGGGCGCGATCGGAAGCCACCGAGCTGCTGGCGCAGGCGCTCCGCGAGCTCGGCAGGCGCCGCGTCGATCGCCTCGCGAAGCGTGCGATCGGCCTCGAGCCGCTCACCAGGCACCGACGATTCGAAGAGCGCGCGCGCGAGCTGCGCGAGGACCTCCGCCTTCTCGCCGCCCGCGAGGGAATCGGCGAGACCGCGCAGCATGCTGCGCGCCTTGCCGACGTCGTGCGTGACGAGCGAGATCTGCGCGAGCCGCCGGAGCGCCTCGACGCGTGTCTCGGGATCCTTCGCGCCCTCGTTCAGGAACCGCAGCATCGATTCGTTGTCGACGATGCGCTCGGCGGCATCGGCGGCGGCGAGCGCGACGTGACCGGGCCGGCGGAGACCGAGGAGGTTGCCGTAGACGGCGTCGGCGTAGAACTGCACTGCGTCGGCGAAGCAGAGCGCAGCCGCGGTGCGCTCGGCGAGGCCGAGCGTGACGAGCGGCTGCGGGCCCACCTCCTGGAGACAGTCGCGGAGCGTCTTCTCACCGGAGCCGGGCGTGAGCACGTCCTCGGCCTCGGCAAGCAGGAACCCGCGCAGCGCGACGTCCTCCGGTTCGAGCGTCTTGTCGCCGTCGAGTCGCGCCAGCGCAGCAATGGTCGCCTTGGCATCGTCTGCCGTGCCGGCGCCGCGCAATCGGTACTCGAGGCCGCGCGCGAAGAGCTGCGTCGACGCGATGTCGGGCGCCAGGCGTGCTGCATCCTTGGCGCGAGCGAGCGAGATATCGGTATCGCCAGCACGCGCCGCCGCCTGCGCAGCCTCGACGAGGAGCTCGCTGCGCGCGCGCGCGTCCTCGGGCGAGACACGCGCGAGGTCCTCGAGCGCGGCGCCGAGCGCTACCGGATCCTGGTCGGCACGCGCGATCTCGACCCGTGCCTCGTGCAATGCCGCCGATGAAGCCCTCCGCTGGAGCAACGAGCCGAGCACGCCACGCGCGGCCTCGACGTCACCGGTAGCGACGAGCGCGCGCACCCGACGCGCGCCGATGGCCTCCTGCTCGACGGGATCGGTCGCGCTCGCCGCCAGCTCCTCGAGCACGGGAAGCGCCTTCTTCGGGGTATTCGCGCGCTCGTAGAGATCGGCGAGCCAACGGAGCGCGCTTGCATGATGCGGTGTCTCGCGGAGCAGGAGCTCGAGCTCCGCGGCGGCGTCCTCGAGGCGACCGAGTCGTTGCTCGAGGATGGCGGCGCGACGAAGGCGGATCGCGCGGAGCGTCTCCTTCTCTGCGCCGGACGCGGCAAGCCGCGACGCGCGACGGGCGAGGTGCCCCGCGAGCTCGTCGTAGCTCGCGCGCGCGACGAGGAGCGCCTCGATGGCGACGTCGGCCTCGCTGTCACCGGGATCGCTCGAGAGCACCTCGCGCCAGGCCTGCTCGGCGGCCGCGAGCGACCCGCGCGCTCCCTCGGCGCGCGCGAGGCGCTTCTGCACACCGAGCCGTGTCTGATCATCGACGTGGAGCGCGAGGTTCTGGAGCGCCTGCACGCGAATGTGCTCGCGTCCGCTCGCCTCGGCAGCGCGTTCGACGGCAGCCCATGCTGCCGCGCTCGGATCGTCGGTGGCGGCCTGGAGCAGCGCGTCCGTCGCGCCCTCCTTGTCGCCGCGCTCCTCGCGGATCTTCGCGAGCGACTGCCACTGTTCGGCGCGCCCCTTCGCGGACACGCCCGGCGCGGCGATGGCGCGAAGGACCGCCTCCTCCCCTCGCCCGGCGCGCTTCAGCGTGTCGTCGAGCTCGCGCGCGATGTCGGCGCGTGCATCGTGAGGCGCGATCTCGAGGGCGCGCTCGAGCGAGCCGACGGCGGCGGTATGATCGCCCAGCTCGTTCTTCTTCGCGGCGATCGACCGGAGCGCCTGGCTCCTGCGGAAGACGCCGAACTT
>JAYTZB010000012.1:0-4218 GCA_043742085.1 Polyangiaceae bacterium | reverse complement strand
CGCGAAGTTGTCCACGCGCGCCCCGCCGGACCGCGTGTCAGAATGACCGCGTGGGAGGCTTCATGCGCTTTCGGAACCGCATCCGTCTCGTGTCGTTCGCGCTCGTTGCGACGGGCTGCATCGTCTTCGTTGCCTGCGGAGGCTCGAGCGGTGACTCGCCGGTCACGGGCGGTGACGGCGAAGGCGGCATCGTCGGTCCCGGCGGAGAAGGCGGCGCGAACGGCGAAGGCGGCGTGAACGCAGACAGCGGCGGCGTGCTCCCGGACGACGACAGCGGCGCGCGCAACGTCCCCGCGGGCGGCGCCTGCGCGAAGGACAGCGACTGCGTCAGCCTCGGCTGCGACTACACCTTCCATTGCACGGCGGGACGGAGCTGCACGCAGCACAACGGCGGCGACACGTGCGGCGCGACCGGCAAGGAGAGCTGCTGCACGGCGCTCGCGGTGCCGAAGCCTGGCGCGGCCTACAAGCTCGACAAGTACAACATCACTGCTGGCCGCATGCGCGTCTTCATCGAGAAGACGAAGGGCGACGTGCGCGGCTACATCCAGGCGAATCGGCCGGCGTACTTCGAGCCCGCGTGGGACGCGTGGGTCCCGAACAAGATGGACGACGGCACCGCGGTCACCGGCGCGTCCCACCTCTTCACGGCCGGTCAGGGTCAGGACGGCGTCTACCAGCAGCTCGGTCCGATCCACTACGGCGCCGCGGAGCAAGGCGGCAACGAGGGCTGCCTCACGAAGGAGGTCGGCAACGCGCGCACGTATCGCTTGCCCGACGACGTTAACACGAGCCTCTTCGCCGACGTTCAGCAGTATCCGCAGGACGTCCTCGATCAGAAGTCCCAGCAGTGCGTGACGTTCTTCATGGTCGCGGCGTTCTGCGCATGGGACGGCGGACGCATGCCCACGCTCGACGAGCTCGATTACGCGTGGGACGGCGGCAATGCAGCGACGCACACGTATCCGTGGGGCAACACGCCGGCGCCTGGCGGGTGGAACACTCCTTACCCCACGGATCCCGCCAAAGGGGGCTTCGGAGGATCGATGGTGACGCCGCCGGGATCGGACCAGAAGCGCGCGAACTATCGCTACAACTTCTGGGCGCCGAGCTCGATGCTCTGCATCAACGACGATCCCGCGAAGTGCGACTACTCGGTCTTCATCGCGCCGCCCGGAACGTTCCCGACCGGCGATGGCCCGTTCGGTCATTCCGATCTCGCAGGCAACGTCTACAACACCGCGCTGCCGATGAGCGGAACACCCGGCACCGATCCCGCCGCGACCAAGCGCACCGTCGGTCTCAACCGCACCGGCGCGTTCGACGGTCACGCCATTCCAAACAAGCATCCCATCACGGGCTTCCGCACGTGGCAGGCGACCAACAAGTACCTCGCCGTCGGCGGACGCTGCGCACGCTGACCTCGGGCTCCGGGGGCCGCTCCTGAGGCATCGGCTGACCGCGCAAGGGATCCGCGCGGATCCATGCGCGAATCACCTACATCCTGGAATTTCCGAGGGATGGCGTGCTGCGCGCTCGTTCCATCCAGGCTGCATTTTTGCAGTTTTACCACCCCGATGAAGAAGGCGGGCGCGGTCCTCCAGGTCTCGGTGCTGGCGGTCCTCGGTGGCGTGCTCGGTCTCGCGGCGTGCAGCAGCTCCGCCAGCTCCGACCCGCCGGCGCTCGAGTCGAACGGCGCGACCGTCGGCAATCCGAACGCCAAGGGCGCGGGCGGTGAGTGCACGGTGGGCAACGACTGCATGTCCGGCACGTGCCTCGACGCGAAGTGCACGGCGCCGACGAAGGATGTCGGTCACGGATGCTCGGGCCCCGCCGACTGCGAGAGCAAGGTGTGCAGCGCCTCCATGTGTCAGCCGATCAAGGCCGACGACGGCGTCCAGAACGGCGACGAGAGCGATGTCGACTGCGGCGGCACCGGCGGCGCGCCGCGCTGCGCCGACGCGAAGGGTTGCAAGGCCGCAGGCGATTGCACGAGCGGCGTCTGTGATCCCGCAGCGAAGACGTGCGCGACACCGACCTCGAGCGACGGCGTGAAGAACGCCGACGAGACCGACATCGATTGCGGCGGCACCATCACCAGCGCGCCGAAGTGCGTGACCGGCAAGAGCTGCGGCGTGCACGCGGACTGCGTGAGCGACGGCTGCGACGACACCCTGCACTGCGCGAACGGCCGGAGCTGCACGCAGACCAACGGCGGTCTCACGTGCGGCGAAGGCGAGGTCACCGCTGCGGGACTCCCGGGCCCGAAGAACGAGAGCTGCTGCGGGGCGATCACCATCCCTGGCCGCGCGACGAAGCTCGACAAGTACAAGATCACCGCCGGCCGCATGCGCGCGTTCGTCGAGCGAACGAAGGGCGACGTGCTCGGCTGGTACACCGCGAACAAGGCCTCGCTGTCCGCGACGCAGACCGCGCAGATCGAGGCGTACCAGGGCTTCCTGCCTTCGGACCTGAGCTCGTATCCGTACGGCGCGAATTACCAGCTCGGTGCCACCGCCTACATGCCGACGCTCCCCAGCAATCAGCAGGGCTGCTTCACCGGCAGCGCCGCGAACCCGAGCTACGGCTCGCACACGTACTGGAACGGCACGCTCGAACAAGAGGACCGCGGCTTCGAGCAGGCGCTCCTCGATCGACTACCGCTCAACTGCGTCGCGTACCCGATGCTCGCGGCATTCTGCGCCTGGGACGGCGGGCGCCTCGAGACCAACGACGAGTTCAACGCAGCGTTCGGCGCGGCGACGTATCCGTGGGGGAACTCGCCGGCCGCCGGCGGCTACGCGACGATCGGCGGCACGTGGCAGCTCTTTGGACCGGGCGCCGCGCTCCAGGCGAATCAGGCCGCATGTCCCTCGTGCAATCCGAACTACGCGAACTGGAATCACAACTACCAGCTCCCCGCCGGCGGCAACGCGGCGAAGCCCTGGGACTACGCGTACTGGATCAGCCCGCCGGGACGCTTCCCGCTCGGCGCGAACGGCGTGGGTCATCAGGACCTCGCCGGCAGCATGCTCGAGATCACGGCGACCATCACCGGGACGCAGACGGCACCGGACCTGAACGGGCAATCCACGACGCAGGCCAAGCTGGCCTGGTCGAAGAACGGCTCGTGGGAAGGCCACCGCATCGGCAACACCACCTTCGAATTCGCGGTCATGACCAAGTACGGCAAGACCGGCGGCCGCTGCGCCCGGGATTGATCGATCTCAGAGACCGCGGGGTCACGAAGCAACGGAGACGAGACGGAGGGCAGATTTGGCTGCCGATCTCGGTAGCAAGGCAACGCGCGTTCACGAACGGTTTGGACCGCGCGCATGTCTCGAACAAAAAAATCTCCGTGGTCGGCTCCGTTTCTCCGTGTCTCCGCGGTCTCTGGTCCTAAAGTGCGCGGCGATGCATCAGAGACCCAACAAGCCCGCATTGCGGATCCAGCCCACCACGCTCTGGGAGTATCCGTCGCAGCACTACGGCGAGGCCGCGCAGGGCGATGCGAAGTACGTCGGCGCGACGCCGTCGTATGTCATCTGGAACCTCGTCGAGCGCTACACGAAGCCCGGCGATCTGATCGTCGACCCGTTCTGCGGTTCGGGTACCACGCTCGACGTCGCCAAGGACACCGGCCGGAAGGCGCGCGGCTTCGATCTGTCGCCCTATCGAGCTGACATCGAGAAGGCCGACGCACGGAAGCTCCCCCTCGAGGCTGCATCGGTCGACCTCGTCTTCATGGATCCGCCCTACGGCGATCACATCGACTACTCGGACGACCCCGCGTGCATCGGCAAGCTCTCGGCCTTCGACCCGAAGTACTACCAGGCCATGCATCGCGCCATCCGCGAGGCGGCGCGCGTGCTGAAGCCGGGTGGTACGCTCGGCCTCTACGTCTGCGACTACTACGAGAAGAAGGTGGGCTTCGCGCCGGTGGGCTTCCAGCTCTTCGCGAGCATCGCCGAGGCGATGAAGATCGTCGACGTGGTCAGCGTCGTCCGGCACAACAAGTCACTCGAGCTCGGCAACTACCGGAAGGCCGCCGAGGAAGGGAACTTCTTCCTGCGCGGCTTCAACTACCTCTTCATCGCGCAGCGCCGCGACAACCGTCCCGTGCCGAAGCCGGAGCCTAAGCCCGACCTGCGAAAGCGAGACCGCCGAGGCCGACTAATCTCACGATGAGCGCGCGCGCCGCGGCGTTCTTCGCGAGCG
>JAYTZB010000011.1:0-2109 GCA_043742085.1 Polyangiaceae bacterium | reverse complement strand
GTGCCATTGCCGCCCTGTGTTACCAGGTTTTGCAGGGCCTCGCCTTGACGAAGGCGCCTCCGCCGGGAACGGTATGCATCGTGAAGCGTGACAACGAAGGTGCGGGGTATCGCCACCAGCGTCTCGAAGTGTCGATGGCAGACGAGCTGCGCCTGCTGCTCCGTGACGACGTGTCCGATCCCGATCTCGAAGGCGTCGGCGTGACCGCCGTCGCTCTCTCCTCCGACTACGAGAACGCGAAGGTCCACTTCGTGATCGCGCGTGGTCACTCGCGCGCGAAGGTGGAGCGAGCGCTCGAACGAGCGACGGCGTTCCTGCGGCGTCGTCTCGCCGACTCCATCGAGCTGAAACGTACGCCGGACCTCCGCTGGGTCTTCGAAGCGGAGATCGACATGGGGCCGACCGCGTAAGACGCGCTAGGCGCGCGCTCGCGGCATGCGCACGCTGGCCACGCTCGTCGGGCCCGACAGTCTCTGGGGCGCGATCGGCAGCAAGATCCGGAACGAGGTGCCGCCGCCCTCGCGCGCCTCGCACGCGATCGAACCGCCGTGCGCCTCGACGATCTGTCTCGTGATGGCGAGGCCGAGGCCGGTGCCTTCGCCCTTCGTCGAGAAGAAGGGATCGAAGATGCGCGAGCGGACGTCGTCGGGGATGCCCGCGCCGCGATCGTCGACGCCCACCACCACGCTCATGCCGTCCGCGCGCACCGACACGTCGATGCGACCGCCGTCAGGCATCGCTTCCCGCGCGTTGCGCATCATGTTGAGCAGCGCCTGGCGGATCTGGCTCTCGTCGAAGAGCGCCGGCGGCACCTCGTCGGCGATTTCGAGGCCGATTTCCAGGCCGGCGCGGTCCATCTCCGGCTTCGCGAACTGGACGATGTCGCGCACCGTCGCCGCCAGATCATCGGCCTCCATGCGCGGCTGCGGCAGGCGCGCCACGCGCAGGTACTCCTCCGACAGGTTCTCGAGGCGCTGCACCTCACGGGTGATCGACGTCAGCAGCGTCTTTGCCTCGCCGCTCACGTTGCTCGCCGCCAGCTCTTCGTCGAGGAGCTCGATGTTCAGACCGATCGACGAGAGCGGATTCCTGATCTCGTGCGTGACGTGCGCCGCCATCTTGCCGATCGCCGCGAGTCGCTCGTTCGCCACCGCGCGGCTCTGCGCGCGCCCCACCGCGCCGACCATGCGCTCGAACGCCGCCGCGAGCTGGCCGATCTCGTCGTCGCTCTCCGCGATCGGCTCCGGCGTGAGATCGCCCCGAGCCACGGCGCGGGCGCGCTCGGTCACGCGCTCGAGCGGCCGCAAGATCCGTCGCGTGTGGATCGACACCGCGACGCCGACCGCGAGCGTGAGCGCGGCGAGCAACACGAGCTGGAGGATCGCGCGGCGCTCCCGCGCTCGCGCCGCGGCGGACAGCGCCGTCATTCCGCGATCTACGTGCTCGGCGAGCGTCTTGAGACGCTTCACGCCGTCGTGCTCCATGCCGCCCAGATCCACGAGCTCCCGGTTCACCGCGTCGCGATCGCCGGTGTCGAACGCGGCGAAGAGCCGATCGATCGACGGGCGATCACCGCCGAACGCTGCCGCCGCCGCGTCGAGCTCGCCGGTGAGCGTGAGGGCGTCCTGGCGCGTCTCCTCGTTGCCCAGCTCGCGCAGGCTCTGCATCGCCGCGCGGGTCTCGTCGAGCATCGCGCGGCGTACGCTGGTCAGCGTCTCGAGCAGGATGCGCATCGAAAGCGGGTTCTTCTCGTCCGGGATGCCGTCGACGAGCGACGCCAGCGTCGACTGCACCGCGCGCAGCTGCCCGAGCTTCAGCGCCACCGGCACGTAGCCCTTCGCCAGCTCCTCGCTGTCGTCCGCGGTCCGCTTCTGCGAGAGCACCGAGACGCCCGCGGTGAGGGCGAACGCCACGAGCGTCACCGCGAAGGAGACGAGGATGCGCGTCGCGACGGTGCGGCGCGGCGGACCCGCGGGCGGGATGGACACGCGAGCGCTCATCGCTGCCTCGGCCGCGCGCCTCTCACCCGCCGCGCGCCTCTCACCCGCCGCCGCCGTCGCCGCTGACGCCCAGCGCTCGTGCAACCACGGTGACGAGATCGACCGTGGT
>JAYTZB010000010.1:0-4247 GCA_043742085.1 Polyangiaceae bacterium | reverse complement strand
GCGCGGCGGTCGCGTCCGCGGACGTGGCGCGGGCCTCCGCGGCATCGTCACCGCCCCACCACCCGCCGACCACCATCCGTGCCGCGATCGTGGTGCGTTCGCCGCCGACGTCGGGCTCGGCGTGCGCTTTTCCGAATTCGTGGAAGAGCGACGGGCCAGCGCCGACGAAGAAGTGCCGCGTCGGATGAAGGAGGAGCGGCGCGAACACGTTGACGTACGGCCCCACGAGCGACTCCGACGGCGTGCCGATGGGATTGGCGGCGACCGAGAGTGATCTGCCGCTCACGAGCCGGCTCTCACGATGCACCGACTCCACGCCCATCGTGAGCCGCGGATAGAAGGAGACGAGCTCGCTGAGCGGCAGGTCGACACCGAAGCGAGGCCCGCCGCCGATCGTGGTGGTCGTCGACTCGACGAGGCTGTTGTCGGCGCCATAGCCGCGGCCGAGGACGTACGCGATGCTGACGTCCACGCCGATCGAGAAGCGGCGGATCACGAAGTAGTCGAAGCCCGGTGAGAAGGAGGCCGAGAACCGTCGCGCGTTGCTCGTCGAGTACTCGGTCGACGAGATGCCGATCGACGAGTCCGCGGTGACGACGAACACGCCGGCGTCACCGAAGCGTGCCGCGCTGGCGACGTGCGGCGAAGCTTCGACCGGGGGCGGAGGAGCGGCAGGCGGAGGAGCGGCAGGCGGAGGAGCGGCAGGCGAAGGACCGATCGGCACATCCGACTCCGACGGCGGCGGCTGCGGCGAGGCTTCTTCCTGCGCGCTCGCATCGGCGGCCGCGAGGACGACGAGTGCCACGACGAGCGCCCCGAAGCGGTGAGCCGGCCTGATTTGCATTCGCCGCCAGTCTCACCGTCGACGTGCGCGGTCCAGCAAAATGGAAAAAGCCCCCGCAGCACGTCGCTGCGAGGGCTCGTTCCGTCGTGACGACGTGAGCGTTACTTCGCTTCGGCCATCGCCTTGTCGATCAGCTTCTTGAACTTCGGGAACGGCTGCGCGCCACTGATGTAGTAGCCGTTGATCAGGAACGCCGGCGTGCCGCTGATGCCGATGTCGGTGCCGGCCTTGTCATCGGCGTCGACCGCGGCCTTGTGGACGTGGCTGTCGAGCGCAGCCTTGAACTTGTCCATGTCGAGACCGATGGTCTTGGCGTAGCCCTCGAGATCTTCGCGAGCCAGCTTCTGCTGGTTCTCGAACATGATCTTGTGCATCTTCCAGAAGCCGTCAGAGCCCTTCTGCTTCAGCGCCTCGCGACCGGCCTCGGCCGCGATCGGCGCGTTCGGGTGCATCGGGAGCGGCTTGTCGCGCCAGACGATCTTCACCTTGTCGCCGTAGGTCTTCGCGACCTCGTTGACGGTGGGCTCGACGCGCGAGCAGAACGGACACTGGAAATCGCTCCACTGCTGGATGACGACCTTCGCGTCCTTGCCGCCCTTGTAGGCGTCGCCTGCCGGGACCGGCGGAGCGACCTTCTTCTCCGGCTCGGGCGCGCCCTTCGCGTCCTTCATGAGGGACGCGTAGTAGTCCTTGCCGGCGATCTTGCCCTTCTGGGCGTCGTACTTGGCGAGCTCCTCGTCGATGATCTTCGAGAACTTCTCGTAGGGCTGTGCGCCCACGAGACGACGACCGTTGACGAAGAAGTGCGGCGTGCCGCTGGCCTGGACGTCCTCACCGAGCTCCATGTCGGCGTCGATGTCCTTCTTGTACTTGTTGTCCTTCATCGCCGCCTTCACCTTGGCGACGTCGAGACCGAGCTCCGAAGCTGCCTTCTCGAGATCCGCGTCCTCGAGCTTGGGCTGGATGTCGAACAGCTTGTCGTGCGCATCCCAGAAGCCCTTGTCGCCCTTCTCGGCGCGGGCCTCGAGGGTGAGCGCCGCGGCGGGGATGGCGCGCGGGTGGAACGGAAGCGGCTCGTGCTTCCAGACGAGGCGGACCTTGTCGCCGTAGGTGTCGTGGATCTTCTTGAGCTGCGGCTCGACGCGCTTGCAGTACGGGCACTGGAAGTCGGAGAACTCGATGATGGTGATGGGCGCGTCAGCCTTGCCCTGGACGGGCGAGTTGCCGACGGGAACGCGCCACACGGTCTTCGTGTCTTCCTTCTCCTCCTCGTCCTCTTCCTTCTTCGGCGCGGGGGCGTTCTTGAAGTTCTCGGACGACATCGCGACGTAGATCTTGTCCTTGGGCGTTCCCGCCTTGATCTTCGTCTCGGCCTTCGCGAGCTCCTTGTCGATCGTCTCCTTGAACTTGTCGAACGGCTGCGCGCCCGACAGCTCGACGCCGTTGATGCGGAACGCGGGCGTTCCGTTGGCGCCGACCTTGTTGCCGATCGCCATGTCTTCTTCGATCTTCTTCGCGGCCTTGTGGGTCGCGAGCGTGGTCTTGAAGGCGTTGGCGTCGACACCGGCCGCGACGGCCCACTTCTCGTAGCTCTCGGGCGAGAGAGAAGCCTGGTTCTTGAAGGCGGTGTCGTGGAACTTCCAGAACGCCTCCGAGCCCTTCAGCATGAACACGGTCTGCGCGGCTTCAGCAGCCGGCTTCGCCTTGTCGTGGAACGGCAGCGGCTGGTTCTTCCAGACGATGCGGACCTTGTCGGGGCCGTAGGTGCTCTTCACCTGGTCGAGCGTGGGCTCGACGCGCGAGCAGAACGGGCACTGGAAGTCGGAGAACGTGACGACCGTGACCGGCGCGCCGCGATTTCCCCAGACGGGGTCCTGGCTGGTGACGGGGATGGGCGACTCGTTGTCGGCCCACTGCGCGCCGCTGGCGCCGTTGCTGCTGTCGGCGGTGATGCCGCCGGCTGTCTTCATGCGGTGGCTGTCGTAGCCCCACATGACGGCTCCGCCTGCCATGAAGCACAGGATGAATCCGATGATGGCGACTCCGGTGCTCATTCCTCCGCCTTCGGACGGCGGCAGCCGCGTATCGGCGGCGTGACTACGGTCTCGGTCTTTATCGACTTTGGCCATGATGGCTCCTTATTACAATTACGAAAGAGATCGACGATTCCGCGAAGCGCACCGCTCGCTTGCGATCATTCGCAGACGAAGCAGGGCGCACGCGCGACTAGCCTGAGGGTTGGAAACGCGTGCTCTCGTTGCCGAGCGCACGCGCTTCGTCAGGCGCGCGGCGGTCGGTCGACTGTGCTGCGAATACCGGGGCGTGAGCACGTGGTGCTCGGACCCGGAGCGGCTAGCAGCTCGCGCGCGCACGCGACGAGCACGACGGCAGTGCGGAGCACCGCGGCGTCGGTGGACGCACTGGAGGCGTCGCTGGGAAGTGGAGCGCGGCCGCGCGACGCCTGGTTGGCATCGCTGCCGTGCGCGCCGCCGAAGCAGTCGTCGAGCGTGAGGCCCGTATCGAGGGTGACCTCGAGGTCCTGCATCTGCGGAGCGGAGGCGAACGTGGTCGCGCCGCGCGGGTCACAGAGAGGAGCGCGGTCGCTCGGGACGGCGACGCCGATCGGCGCGGGCGCGGCCAGTGCCGGCGTGTGCGGGGTGAACGATGCGCTGAACGACGCCTCGATGACCTCGCTCGCGACGCTCGCATCGCTCGCGCGCGCCACGCTCGGAACGAGCCACACCAGCGCCGCGACGACGAGCGTCGCGAACGTGAGGAGCACGTGGAGGAAGCGTGACCGCATCGACAGCGGCGTAGTCTGGATCCCTTCGGACCAAAAAGGCAAGCAGAGCCGTTGTTTTGCTCGCGCTAAGTCCTCGGATTCACGTGAATCACCACCACGAGATGCGCATCTCGAGGCCTGCGCCGCTGCACGCGAACATGGGAGAGACGCCGAACGCCGCGCTCGCGTGCTTCTTGGGGATCGGCGACGCGAAGAGCGCGAGCGCCGCCTTCCCGATGCCGATGCTCTCGACGGCGTGCGTGCTCCCGGACTTCTCGGCGACGCCGGCCTCGAGCGTGAGCTTCGATCCGAGACGGGGCGCGCAGCGAGCACCGAGACATAGCGGTCCGTCGTCGCCACCGAACGTCACCCGAGACCTCGAGCTTCGTGTGCTCGAGCGGAACGACGAGCGTCCCGAGATGCCGATCGGGAGCAACAGGAAGAACGGTGTCGTCATCGTACGGAAGTGAGGAGCAAGCTCCATCCGTAGAGGTTGCGCTGCCTGCAGCGACGACACCCCGGTCGCGTCGCGGAGCTCGGCGCGCGCGTGCGAGGTCGCGACGCTCAGCAGCAGCGTCGTGGCGATGAAGCTCGCGGCGCGTTTGGTTTTCGAAACGTGAA
>JAYTZB010000009.1:0-3197 GCA_043742085.1 Polyangiaceae bacterium | reverse complement strand
GCGAACTGCTCCTTGAGGTGAGCCGGGCTGAGGCGCTCCTCGATCTCGTTCACCGTGCGGGACATGTCCCCGCGGGTGCGCTCGATATCGCCGCGGATGAGCGCGGTCTGGTCCTCCGTGCCGACTTTCCCGTTCGGCGCCGTCATCGACTCACCTGTTCTTTTAGCCATCGCTTGTTCTCCTCGAGAGTTTGCATCGTTTCGCGCGGGGCTACGGTCATGCCCTTGAATGCGCGGATTCCTGAGGCGACGAGAGCGCCGCCAGCGCCCGTGACCACGGCGCCCACGAGGAGCGCAGCGACCCACAGGGGTATGAGTGTGCCGAGGGCGAGGATCAGCGCGGCCAGGAGGGCCATGACGCCGAGCATCGCGATCGAGCCTCCCGCTGCGACGAGCGCAGCATCACGACCGGCGACCTTCGCCTTGGCGGTCATCTCGACCTTTGCGAGCTCGACCTCCTTGCGGACGAGGGTGCCGGTCTCCGTCGCGAGCTCCGAGAAGAGCTCGCCGAGAGACCTCTGCTCGGTGACCTGGTTCATCAGACGCTTCCCATGTTGCCGCCGCCGAGGCCGTTCTTCGGCGTCGTCGAGCCGGACGTCGACGTCGAGGGCGACGTGCTCGACGTGCCCGGGGTCGGCGGCGTGGATGCGGTCTTCGTGGTGGTGCTCGACGAGGCGGACGAGCCGCCCGAGCTGAACGAGCTACCGGCCGGCGAGGCCTGCGTGGCGCCGGTGCTGCCGGTGCTGCCGGACGACGAGCCCTGCGACGTGCCGCCGCCATAGGTGCTGGTCCCGCTCATCGAGCTGCCCTGGGACTTCGACGCGCCCGTGCCCATGCCGGTCCGCGAGCCGAGCGGCTGCGTGGTGCGGCCGCTGCGCTGCGCCGAGCCGTAGGCGCCGAAGCGCTGCGAGTCGATGTCGTCCTGGAGGTCGACGTCGGAGAGGTAGTCGTCGTCCCCGAACGAGCTGGCGCCGTAGGCACCCTCGTAGCGCTCGAAGCTTCCGCCACCGCCGCCCGAGCGCGCGTACTGGCCGCCGGCCCCGGTGTCCGTGTTGCGATGCGAGCTCTTCAAGAAGCGGCCACCGATGAGGCCGAGC
This sequence comes from Polyangiaceae bacterium, assembly GCA_043742085.1. Taxonomy (GTDB): domain Bacteria; phylum Myxococcota_A; class Polyangia; order Polyangiales; family Polyangiaceae; genus Labilithrix. The sequence continues at coordinate 2,101 of JAYTZB010000009.1, read as the reverse complement.
GCGAAGGCCGCACCGACGAACAGCGCGGGCTCGCGGCGAGCGAACTTCTCGACATCGCGGACGATGTCTCCGATCTGCTTGCCCTCGAAGAACTCTGCGACGGACTCGATGCCGTCGGCAGCGCGACCGGCGACGTCGCCGAGCGGGCCGACGCCCTTCAGCTTGTCGCTGGTCTCGCGGATCGCAGTGGCGACGTTGCCGATGGTCTCGACGGCCTTGTCCTTGCGCGTGTCGAACTGGGCGTTGACCTGCTCCTTCGCCTGGCTGGCCATGTTGCTCGCGACATGGGTGACGGCCTGCTTGGCCTGCTCCACGATCTTGCCGTCCTGATCCGAGGACGACGGGGTGTTCATGCTCGACTTGTTCATCGCGCGATTCCTTCCATCTGGATGACTGAGGTTCACGCCGCACTATGCGAAGGGCGTACCGCAACGACGCAGTGCGCGATGACCGCGCAACGAGGCGTGCGCTCCACGCTGCTCGCGCGAAAAACCGGCAACCCAGCGCCGAGGTCTGCTTCGCGCGCATCCGCTCCTGATGTGCGCGAGCGCCCGGTGCGCGCTCCGGCGGGGCCGGAATCTACGCGGCGGATCTTCGCGCGTAGCTCGACCGCATGCGAAGCACGAGCACAGACCGAGAGCGAGCGCACGCCGAGCGCGCGCGCGAACGCTCGACGTTGAGGTTTCGACGAACCCCGAGAAGCGAGCTGCTCTAGGCCTGCATCGGCGAGGTCTTCGTTCCGCCTGCGGCCGAGGCGAACTTCGCGCTCGAGCCGACGATCTGCTCGCGGAGCAGACGCGTGCGGAGGAGACCGACGATGATCCACACGAGCAGCGCCGTGATGGCGAGCGCGACGATCGCCTGCGTGACGTCGCCCGCCACCTTGAGGAACGAGGCCGTGGAGTCACCGCCGCGCTGGAGCGCCAGCCACACGATGCCGGTCGCGAAGATATTCGCGAGCGACGCCGGCAGGAGGATGGTCCAGCCCAGCTTCATGAGCTGGTCGTAGCGGAAGCGCGGCAAGCTCCAGCGGATGAAGGCCTGGAGCCAGCACAAGAAGAGGGTCTTCGCGAAGAACGTGACCACGCCGAAGATGAGGACCCAGATGTGCGGCAGCCGTGTCGCGAACAGCTCGGTCTCGCCGAAGGCGATGTGGAGGCCGTCGCGATGGAGGAACGGGAGCTGCCATCCGCCGAGGAAGATGGTGACGAGCAGCATGGAGCTCGTGACGACCTCCATGTACTCGGCGAAGTAGAACATCCCGAACTTCATGCCCGAGTACTCGGTGAAGTAGCCGGAGACGAGCTCGCTCTCCGCTTCGGGGAGGTCGAACGGAATGCGCTTGCTCTCGGCGATGGCGGCCGTGAAGAACAAGAAGAACGCGAGGGGCTGGACGAAGATGCCCCATGCGTTCTCGCCTTGCCAGCGGACCATGTCGTCGAGCCGGATCGAGCCGTAGATCATCAGCGCGCCGATGAGCGTGAGGCCCATCGTGACCTCGTAGCTGACCATCTGGCTGGCGGCGCGGAGCGCGCCCATGAGCGAGAACTTGTTGTCGCTGGACCAGCCGGCGATCGCGGCACCGACGATGCCCTGACCGGCCATCGCGAACACGAAGAGGAGGCCGACGTTGAGGCCGGACACCACGAGATCGACGGGCTGCGAGCCCATGCTGATGCCGAAGCGCTGCGCCGCCGGGAAGACCGTCGACATCGAGTACCCGGTCTGGCAGACGTCCTTCACGGCGAGCATCGCCGGAGCGCCGCCGCCGTCCTTGAAGCAGACGTGCTTCCAGAGGAGATCGGTGCTGATCGTGTCGCCGAACGGAATGACCGCGAGGAGCACGAGGACCGGGATCATCGCCAGCATCGGCGCGAGGCTGAAGAGGAGCTTGTCCGCCTTGGGCGGCATGAAGTCCTCCTTCGTGAAGAACTTCACGCCGTCGGCCGCGGTGTGGAGGAGGCCGGCGATCCGCAGCTCGAAGCCGAAGATCTTGAGGCTCGCGCGGTTCGGACCGATGCGGTCCTGCATCATCGCGCCGCCGCGACGGTCGTACCAGGTGAGGAGGCCGGCAACGTTGAAGACGAAGCCGACCATCACG
>JAYTZB010000008.1:0-5530 GCA_043742085.1 Polyangiaceae bacterium | reverse complement strand
CAGCACGCGCTTCACCCAGCCGTTGTACGTGCCGATGTTCTTCGTGCCGGCGTCGGCGAAGAGCTGGTAGCGACGCTCCATCTCGTCGACCGCCCACTTCAGCGCGGTCGCCGCTTGCTTCATGTCGGTGACGACCGGCAGCAGCATGTGCGGGATGCGGTCGTACGGCGCGAGCTCTACGACCTTCGGATCGATCATCAGCATGCGCAGCTCTTCCGGCGTGCGCCGGTACAGCAGCGACGTGAGCATCACGTTGAGACCGACGCTCTTACCCGCGCCCGTCGCACCGGCGACGATCGCGTGCGGCATGCTCGCGAGATCGGCATAGACGGGATTGCCGACGATGTCGCGACCGAGCACGACCGGCAACGGCACGTCGAGCGTCTGGAAGCGGCGATCCTCGACGAGGTCGCGGAAGATGACGGGCAACCGCTTCTCGTTCGGGAGCTCGAACCCGATCCGGTTCTTGCCGGGAATCGGGGCGACGATGCGCACCTTCTTGGCGAGCGCGAGGGCGAGGTCGTCGGCGAGCGCCGCGACCTTGCTCACCTTCGTGCCGGCGACGGGCGAGACCTCGTAGGTGGTCACGACGGGACCGGGCAGGATCTCCTCGACCTTGCAGATGATCTTGTAGTCGGCGAGCGTCTTGACCAGCAGCTCCGCGTTCTTGCGCAGCTTCTCCTCGTCGAAGAGCGGACCGATCTCGATGACGCCCGGGGTGAGCATGTCGATCGACGGGAGCTGGAACTCCTTCTTTCCGGGCTTCTTGTCGGCCTTCTTCGCATCGACGACCTTCTTCAGATCGGCCTTCGTGGGCGCGTCCTTCTCGAGCGCGGCCGACGTGTCGACGATGGTGATGCCCGCCTCGCCTGGCTTCTTCGCGGTCGGCATGGGCGGCGGAGGCGGCACGACCGAGCGCGCCTTGTTCGACTTCACCTCGACGTCGAGGCCCTCGAGCGGCGTCACGTCGAGGCGAGGTCGAAGCGGCGCGTCGTCATCGGCGACCGCCTTCGCGACCGACTCCGCCTCTTCTTCGCCGTCCGTCTTCGGTGCCGCCGGCACAGCCTTCGCCTTTGCTCGCGCCGCCGCCTTGAGATCCGCGCTGAGCCCGAACGAGAACCCACCCTTCGCGGCCGGCTTCACGTTCGCATCCGCGTCGTCGCTCTTCTTCTTCCGCGGCGGCGCCTTCTTCTTGTCCTCGACGATGACGAGCGGGCTCTCCTCGGGGAACGGCTCGGTCACGATGCGAACGCGCGGCGCGGAGCTGACGTCATCGGCAACCTCGGCATCGCCGGGATCGCTGTCGCGGATCGGCTCGTCCTCGAAGTCCTCTTCCGGCACGAGGATGGTCGCGGCGCCGCTCGGCGGTCCGGCGATGATCGGCTCCTCGTCCTTGCGACGCTGCGCTTCCTTCTCGCGATCGAGCTCGCGCGCCTTCGCCCATGCACCCGCCACCGAACGCGCGCCGATCGCGGTCTTCTCCGCCGACACCGAGCCGAGGCGCCCTATCCATCGCACGAGCGCGATGAACGAGAACGTGGCGCGACCGATCAGGATGAGGCCGAGCAGCGCGAAGCCGACGAGGAACGAGCCCACCGTCGAGAAGAGCGACCGCGCGAGCTCGCCGAAGAGCTCGCCGATCATGCCGCCCGCGGGGTGATGGCCGAACGCCATCTTGCCCGGGCCGCCGACCTGCACGAGCGCCGCGCCGATCACCACCATGAGGAGATCGCCGGCGAGGCGCGCGGGCGTCGCATTCGTCTTCCGACCGCGCACGTACGGGATGCCGAGCAGCAGCGCCTCGACCGGCACCACCCACGCGGCCACGCCGACGAGCGTGACGAACGCCTTCGCCACCGCGGCTCCGACGGGACCCACCCAGTTCTCGCCGAGGAACGCCGGCGGTCCGTCGGTGATGGGGGGCGCGGCGGGATCGCCCGCATACGACGCGAGGGCGAGCGAGAGGAACACCGCGAACGTCCACAAGAGGAGCGCGGTGACCTCACGGCCACGGGCGAACGTCTGCGGCTGCACGCCGAGCACGTTCGGATGCCGCGTGTTCGGGGGTGCCGCGAGGAAGGAGCTCGCCGCGCGCCGGGGCGCGAAGACGGGCTCGGACCGCACGTTCCCCGTCGCGGGCGCGCACGGAAGACCGGGCTCTCCGGCGATCCCGCCGGACTTGAATGAGCGACCTGCGAAGAGGCTGAAAAGCGCCATGCCTACGTTGACCTACATTGACGCTAGGGCAAGCGATGGTCGCTAGTCAACTCCGTGCGCTTCGGTCCTCGCGCGGTGTCGAGATTTCGAGATGCTCACCCAAGCGCGCGTCGCGCGTCGCGCGTCGTGCGTCGCGCGTCGTGCGTCGACGTGGCCGCGCGCGCTGCCTCCAAGAAGTAGCGGAACCTGCACACTCCGAATAAACCTTGGGTATCCTCGTGCTCCCGGCGTAGAGTTCGGTGCCAAAGGATCGATTTGGTGGGGTCGAAGTGTGGCCACCACACCTCACCTCAACCCAAGGACGGGCGGATGGCGTTGATGGGCGGAAAGAAGAGGCGCGCTGGGATCCTTGGCCGGATGCAACCGCTCGCGGGGCGGTCAGTCGCGGTCTTCATGCTTGGCCTTGGTACGGTCGCGGCTTCTGGCCTCGGCGCCACGGGCTGCAGGGTCGCGGACACCGACGTCAAGCGATGGGAGACCACGCAGCGCGGGCCGTACAAGCTCGTCGCCGTCGTCACCCACGACAAGTACAGCTGGGACCTGCGCACCGAAGCGGCCCTGTCGCTGATCCGCATGGCCCCGCGAGGCGGCGTCCGGCAGGGCATCAGCTTCCTGATCGACAAGTACAAGGACGAGGAAGGCGAGTCGCGTGAAGGCGCGCTCAACCAGCTCCCCGAAGAGGCGCGCCGCCAGATCGTCGACCGCATGGCGCCGATCCTCATCAAGGAGCTCGAGCCGCCGCCGCCGCCGCACACGCCGGAAGGCCGCCTGCCGCCCGATCCGACGGTCCCGTACAAGGACGCTGCGTTCGCGATGCTCGTTCACGAGCCGCCGCTCGTCTCGAACGAGAAGACCCGCGCCGATCTGAAGGCCGCCCTCACCAAGTGGGCAGCGACCGGCTTCGAGGACCGCATCGAGAACGGCGCCCAGCAGTTCGGCCTCGAGCAGATGATGCGCTACCTCGGCCCCGAGAGCGTCCGGACGCTGCCGGGCATCATCAACGAGAACGCGTCGCGCATCGATCGCGTCGCCGGCCTCATCAACGACGTCGCCGACGAGCCCACCAAGCTGAAGGCCTCCGAGGCGCTTCGCGACCTCGCGATCAAGTACAACTCGAAGGAGTGGCTCGACGCCCAGACGAAGGTCGTCAAGGAGTCGAACGCCCGCAACAACATCAAGGCCGACGACAACCAGGTCGCCGGGCAGGTCGGCAAGATCCAGGAGCGCAACCTCACCGAGGCTGTTTTCCCGGCGATGAAGAAGGTCGGCGGTCGCCCGTCGATCGACTACCTCTTCGGCTACGCCGCCGACTCGAAGAACGATCCCGAGCGTCGCAAGCTCGCCCTCGCCGCGCTCGAGGGCCGCGTCGACAAGAACAGCCCCAACGATCTCGAGCGCATCTTCGCGATCGCGCGCAACGAGGACAACGCCGACTCCGTCCGCGACGTCGCGTTCCAGCGCATGGGCGAGTTCCCCAAGGAGCAGATCGTCCCGAAGCTCTACACGCTGTTCGAGCCGAAGAAGTGGAAGACGCGCTGGGTGGCCGGCGAGACCGTCCTCAAGACGTTCTCCTCGACCGCGCAGGTCCGCGATTTTCTCGCGCGTCTCCCGAAGACGCCCGCGACGAAGATGGGCATGACCGAGCCGCTCTCGTACGCCGGTAAAATCAAGCAGATGGAAGGCGAGACGAAGCCGAAGGATCTGCTCGCGCCCTACCTCACCAGCAAGGAGTTCGGCGCGCGCATGACGGCGCTCGGCTTCTACTGGGAAGGTCGCAAGGCCGATCGCGGCACCGTGCAGCCGTTCGAGAACGATCCGACTCCCCTTCCGAAGTGCGAGAAGGACGACGAGTGCTCCTGGTCCTGCGATGTGCCAAAGGCCGGCAATCCAAAGGAGACCGAACCGAAGGAGCTCAAGACGGTCGGTGAGTTCGTGAAGTTCTGTCTCGTCCCGTCGATGGATAAGTAACCCGCGACAAAGAAGACAAGAAGTAGGCAGGCCGTAAGAAGACTATGAGCTCGGATCCCAACAAGAAGAGCCCACGCACATTCCAGTGCCGCGACATGCTCTGGGAGACCTTCGAGCAGATGGCGCGCGAGCTCGAGTGCAGCGTCGACTACCTCATCAACGAGGCGATGAAGCAGTACGCGCGCCAGCGTAGCTACGGCGGTCGCACCCCCTACCCGAATAACGCGCCAGGCCCGCAGGGCGGTCGTCCCGACTCCGTGCAGGAGCCGGGCCGTGGCGGGCAAGGCGGCTATCCGAGCGCGCCTCCGCCGCCGATGCCGCCTCCTCCGCAGTCGATGCGCGGGATGCCCGGTCCCGATCCGCGACGTGGCGCAGGCGCCGGCGGTCTTCCTCCGCCGCCCGCGCGCGGCGGTGCCCTTCCCGCTCCGCCTCCGCCGCCGCGTGGTGGTGGCATCCAGAGCGGCATGGGCATGCAGCCGCCGCCGCGCATGGCCACCGGCGGGATGCCCGGTCACGACTCGCGCATGCAGCAAGGCCGCTCGCAGCCTCCCAGCGCTCCCCGCAGCGCGCCGCCGCCCATCCCGGGTCGCGCGCCGTCGATGCCGCCGATCCCCAACGAGCCCCGCGACGCGCGCGGTGGTGGTGGTGGCAATTACAACGGCGGGCTCTCACCGCAGGGCGCGACGCTCAGCATCATCTACCAGGGCGAGAAGGTCGGCGTGTCGAAGGACCGCTTCGTCATCGGCCGCGGCAAGCAGTCGAGCGACCTCACGCTGAAGGACCCGAACGTCTCGCGACAGCACGCGATGATCGAGTACCAGAACGGCGTCTACTTCATGGTCGACATGGGCTCGACGAACGGCGTCGAGTACAACGGCCAGCGCATCGCGCGTAAGCAGATCGCCGAGGGCGACGTCTTCCGCATCTGCGATCACGACCTGCGTTTCACGTATCGCTGAAGCGCAGAAGCGCGAGCCGATGCACGTTGCAGTGTAAGGCGCGGGCGCGCTCGGTTGCGTCTACGGCGTACGGCTCGCGCTGCGTGCGCGCGCGAGCGTCACGTTCGTGGTCCGGCCCGCACGGGTCCAGGGCCGCGCCCCCATCGTCATCGAGCGCGTGAAGGACGTCCGCCAGCGACGCGAGGAGCTCACCTCCCCTACCCGCGCGGCAGTGATCCCGGGCGATGCGGACGTCATTCTGCTGGCGGTTGGTACCGAGGACCTCGACGCGATAAAGCCCGTGCTCGATGCGTCGAGCGCGCCGATCGTCGTGCTCACGCCCATGCTGCCGCTCGACTACGCGCGCATGCGTGACGCGTTCGGCGCGCGCGTCCTCGCTGCAATGC
>JAYTZB010000007.1:0-4390 GCA_043742085.1 Polyangiaceae bacterium | reverse complement strand
TCGCCTTCGTGCGCACGCCGGAGGGCGACATCTTCACGCGCCTCGTCATCGCCGAGCACGGCGAGCCCGACGTCGATCGCCTCGCGCGCTCGCTCCGCGACGCCTTCATGGTCCGGAGGGCGGAGGTCATCACCCGCGCGCAGGCCCGCGGCGAGCTGCCGGCCGACATCGATGCGCGCATCCTGCTCGACGCCATCTTCATTCCGGTGACGATGCGGATCCTCCGCTACCGCGAGGACGTCGATGTCGCCACCACCGAGGCGTTCGTCGATCTCGCGCTCACCGGCGCCAAGCACGGAGGCGGACGCATCGCGCAGTAAGCGTGCTAAATCCGCAGGCATGCGGGTCACCGTCCTCGGCGCGGGATACATGGGCAGCGCGATGGCGCACGTCGCGGCCATGAGCGGGCACGACGTCCGCCTCTGGGGCACCTGGCTCGACGACACGCTCATCGAGGCCGTCGAGAAGAAGCAGAATCACCCGCGCCTCGAGATGAAGCTCGACCCGCGGATCGTGCCGCTCCGCTCCGGAGAGCTCGCGCGTGCGCTCGAGGGCGCCGAGCTCGTCGTGCACGGCGTCAGCTCCGAGGGCGCCGTGCCGGTCATGACGAAGGCGGCGGCGTACCTGCCCGACGTGCCGGTGCTCAGCGTGAGCAAGGGCTTCCTGAAGGCCGCCTCGGGCAAGATGGATCGCATCGATCGCGTGGTGAGCGAGACGGTCGGACGGCACGTGCGCTTCGTCCACGCCGCAGGTCCCGCAAAGGCCTTCGAGGTCGCGCGCTCCGTGCTCACGCTGATGTGCTTCGCCGGTGACCTCGCTGACGCCCGCTTCTGCAAGGAGGCGATCAGCGCCGCCCACATGCGCATCGAGGTGACCGACGACATCGCGGGCGCCGAGATCTGCTCCGCGATGAAGAACGCCTACGCGACGGGCCTCGGGCTCTGGGACGGCATGGTCGGCGCCGACTGCCACAACGCGCGCGCTGCGTGCTTCTCGCAGGGCATCACCGAGATGGCGCGCCTCGCGCTCGCCGGCGGCGGCCGCGCCGAGACCGTGTACGGCGCGCCGGGCGTCGGCGACCTCCACGTCACCGCCGCCGCCGGTCGCAACCGCGCGTTCGGCGAGGGCGTCGGGAAGGGCAAGCCCGCGAAGCAGGTGGCGGCCGAGATGCTCGCCGCCGGCAAGCTCACCGAGGGCTACCCCGCCATCGCCACCGCATGGACGTGGGCCGCCGAGAACGGCGTGAAGGATCTCCCGTTGCTGGAGGCGCTCCACGCCATCATCTGGCAGGACGCTCCCGTTGCCGAGACGCTCGCCAAGCTGCGGCTTGGCTAGGCGAGGTTCTTCTTCAGGAAATCGATCGAGCGCTGCCACGCGAGCTTCGCGCTCTTGTCGTCGTAAGCCTCGGGTCGCGTGTCGTTCATGAAGGCATGCCCGGCCTCGTAGGTCTCGAGCTGCATCGGCGAGCTCCGTGCGTCGAGCTCCTTCTTGATCGCCTCGGCCTTCGCGACGGTCGCCCACGCGTCGTTCTTCGCGAAGTGCGCGAGGATCGGCGCCGTCACCTTCGTGTAGTCGACCTTGTCTGCCGGCGGCACGCCGTAGAACGGGACCACCGCTGCGATTCCCTCGACGTGACACGCGGCAGCGAACGCGAGCGCGCCGCCCATGCAGAAGCCGATGACGCCGACCTTGCCGTTGCCGCGCGGATGCTCCTTGAGGTACGCGACGGCGGCGGCGATCTCCGTCATGGCAGCCGCGGTGTCGAGCGCGGTCATGAGCTGCGTCGCCTCCGCGGCGTCCTTCGCAATCTTGCCGTGGTAGAGGTCCGGTGCGACGACGAGGAAGCCCTCCGAGGCCAGCCGATCCGCGAGCGACTTCACGTGCGCGTTGATGCCCCAGAACTCCTGGATGAGCACGAGGGTCGGCGCCTTGTCGATGCCGCTCGGCTCCGCGATCTCGCCCGCGATGTCACTGCCGCCCTTGGCCCCGAAACGCACGGTCGTCGTCATGGCGTCGGAGGATACATCGCGATAGAAAAGAGGACATGGGTCATCTCCTCCGCTCGGTCGCGCAGATCGGTGTCGTCGTCGTGGCAACGCTTGCAGGCGGATGCAACAAGAAGACCGACGATGCGAAGGCGGGACCGGCGCAGTCGGGAACCATCGCCATCACCGTCGACGCCGACGGCTTCAAGCCGAGCGCGGTGACCTTGAAGAAGGGCGCGCCGGCCACGCTGGTGTTCACGCGCACCGTCGACGATACGTGCGCGACCGAGGTGGTGTTCCCGGAGCTCTCCATCAAGAAGGACCTGCCGAAGAACACGCCGGTCTCGATCACCGTTCCCACGGACAAGGAGCAGAAGCTCACGTTCCAGTGCGGAATGGGCATGTACAAGAGCTCGGTCGTCGTCTCGGGCTCGTGATTCCGCCTGGTGACTAGCGACGCATGATCCACCAGCCCGCCGCGGAGGCGAGCGCCAGGAGCACGATCACGACGGCGACGAGCATCGTGCCCGACGACCGCGGTGCGGGCTTCGCCTCCTGCGCATCGGCGAACGACGGGGCGATGTCGCGCGGCGCGTCGGTCACCTTCGTGTCGATGCCGAACGCGCCGAGCACCGCCTCCGCCTTCTCGAGGAACGTCTTGTATGACGCCTCGTCGAAGGGAAGGGGACGCTTGAACCGCTCTTCATTGACCTTCGACACGTGCGCGTAGGAGCGGAGCTCGGCGCGCTTCTCACCGGCGTTGACCGTGCCCACCACGAGCGCCATGCCGGTCGGTGGCTTGAGCGTCACGTGCTGGAGCGCGAGGAGACCGCCCTTCGTGCTGTCGGTCGGCGCCGTCATCTCGACGGTGTGCGTCCCGACCTTCGTCTTCATGAACGCCGCGCGGACGGTGTCCGCGATGGTGTTGGCGTGCGATGCGTACTGGGTCAGGATCTTCACGACGTCCGGAAGCGTACCGCCGCGTCGCAGGGCTCCCAAGTAACTCGTCTCAGCGGTTGCCGAGCGCCGTCGCCGCCTGGCCCGCCGACTCGCCGGCGCCCTTGATCTCGGGCGGCGCCGCGGCGCCGCCGCGAGCGATGAGGAAGCCCACCCTGAGCGCGACGAGCGCGAGGAAGACGACGAGCCCCGTGCGCTTCACCTTCTGCTTCCGCGAGGCGATGGACGCGGCGGCCATCGTGGCCTCGGCCTGCGCAGCGGCGATGGTGCCGTCGTAAGGACCCGACTCGGCGGCGTTCGTGGCGCGCCGCGCGGCCGGCACACCGACGCGAGCGCGGAGCGCTGCATGATCGGCGACCGCCACCACCTCGCCGGAGTCCAGCCAGATCCCGTGCGCAACGCACACGTCGATCACGATGTTCGAGCTGGCACCGAAGCGACCGCGCTCCATCTCCTTCGCGCAGGCTGGGCACTTCAGCAGCCGGACCAGCTCCGAGGAGGGGGCGTCGCGCGTGGGGAGCTTGGAGGCGATGGCGGGCGCGAGCTCGGGTCGCGCGACGAGCGTGCACCATGCACGAGCGCCGACGAAGATGCCATGGCAGGTCCGGCACGCATGGATGGTCGCCGACGGCGCGATGCCGATGGCGAGCAGCGGTGTCGTCGCGTTGATCGAACAGCGAGGGCAGGCGAACGTGGTCGCTGCCTCGGGCACCGGTCGCGGGATGGTCACGAGGCACGACGGACACGCGCTCCCCGCCGGGCCTGCCGACCCGCAGAAGAAGCAATACGAGACGATCCCCTTCGTCATGCCCCGCACCCCAAGCGTCGATCGTAAGGCAAGTCGAACGGTCAGGCGAGCGTCGCGCGGACGCTCTCCTCGAGGATCCCCAGGAGATCATCGAGATCGCGCTCGCCGATCACGAGCGGCGGACACACGTACACAGTGTCGCCGAGCGGCCGGAGATAGGCGCCGCGCCGCCGCGCCTCCTCGTAGACGCGCCATCCCGCTCGACCGAGGTAGCCCGTGTCCGACGCGCCCGGGCTGAGATCGGCAGCGCCGGTCATGCCGAGGCTGCGGACGCGGGCGACGCCGGGGATGCTCGCGATGCGCGCGAAGGCGGCGGTGATCTTCGCCGCCTTCGGCTCGGTCCTCGCGACGATCTGCTCCTCGTCGAAGATGGCGAGCACCTCGCGCGCGATGGCTGCGCCGAGCGGGTTGCCGCAGAACGTGTGCCCGTACCAGAGCGCGCGGTGCGGGTCGCCGCGGAAGCTGTCGTAGATGCGATCGGTGACGAGCGTGGCGCCCATCGGAAAGAGCGGACAGAACGCCTTGCCGAGGCACATGATGTCGGGCGTGATCCCGGCGTGCTCGCAGGCCCACATGCGGCCGGTGCGGCCGTAGCCAGCGAAGACCTCGTCGACGATCAGGAGGACGTCGTGCGCCTTCG
>JAYTZB010000006.1:0-11903 GCA_043742085.1 Polyangiaceae bacterium | reverse complement strand
CGCCGAGCCTCGCTCTCGATCCGCTTCCACGATCTGCGCGCGAGCGGGATCACGTGGCGGCACGCTCGCCGGGACAACCCCCAGGCCATCCTCCAGGAGTGCGGCCACGAGGATCAGGCCACGAACGCGATTTACACGCGCGCGCTGCGCGGGCTCGCGCCGGCCGAGCTCTTCCCTGCCCTGCCGGCGCGGCTCCTCAGCCGACCGTGTGAAGTCGGTGTGAAGTCACGATCCGAAACCGAATCATTCCGCGTAGTTACAGTGGGCGCAGAGGGACTTGAACCCCCGACTTCAACCGTGTGAAGGTCGCACTCTACCGCTGAGTTATGCGCCCGATGCCGGGAGAGGATTACTCCACCGCTTCCGGGCTTTCAAGCTCGGTCAACGGTCGTCGCGAACGGGCTTCTTCCCAGGCGTGCCAGCTGCGCCAGGGGCGCCTGTCGCGGCAGGCGCGCCGAAGCCGCCCAGCGAGGTGGTTCCGCCCTCGCAGGCGTAGCCGTCGGGGGTGGCCTTCAGGTTGCCCTCCTGTTCGTGCTTGAAGAAGCGGAGCGCCGCCTCCATGTCCTCGCCTGCGAGCGGATGGGGGCCGGGACGTGTGCAGTACGCATGCGTCCAGCCGGCCTTCGCGAGGCCTTCGTGGAGCTGCTTCGTCTTCGGGCCCTGGTCGGGATCGTCCTGCGCGCTGATCAGCATCAACGGCACCGGCTTCGGGGCCTTCCGCGCGGACTCGAGCGGCCCGGCACCGACGATGGCATACGCGTTCGCCTGGAAGAGGCCGTGCTCCGCGAGATAGGCGGCGAAGAAGCCGCCGTTCGAGAAGCCGAGCACGTAGCGCTTGTGCGAGCTGCCCTCGAGGATCGCGTCGACCTGCCAGAGGACGCGATCCCACTCGGCGACCACGTTCTTGAACGCCTGCGGATCCTCGACCTCCTGCGGCCAGCAGAAGTGATCGGAGAGCTCGGCCTTCCACGCGCAGAGACCGCGCTTGCCGCGGGGCACGACCACCGCGAAGCCCTTCGACACGGCGGAGCGCACGATGCGCCACTCCTCCGGCGAGCCATGGCCCGCGTACATGCCGTGCAGGTAGACGAGCACCGGCGTCTCCTTGGTCGTCGTCTCGGGCACGGCGAAGCACGTGTCCTGCGGGCCGACCTCGAAGCCGTCCGGACACCACGATTCAGAGGCGCTCAGCGTCGCCGCCGGCTTGCTCGGGGAGCAGGCGGACGTCGGCGCGAGCGCCGCGACGCCCGCGATGCAGGCGAGCGCCGCAAGCAAGGTCGACACGAGCGAACGAGCCCGGCGAACGGAAATCGAGCTGGCCTGCGTCCTCATCCCCTGCACGCGCACTCTACACGAGCTTCGCGCTCTCGCGATCGTCGAGTCGATGGGTGGTCACGTGGAGAAGGCGGTTCCAGAGCTCCTCGCGGCCCGCGCCGGTCTCCGCGCTCGTGCCGACCACCTTCACGCCGGCCTGCTTCTCGATCTGCTGGAGCCGCGGCTTCTGCTCCGACTTGGAGAGCTTGTCGAGCTTGGTCACGGCGAGGAACACCGGCAGCCCTTCGCGCTGGCCCAGGAACTCGACGAGGTCCTGCTCCTCTTGCTCGACACCGCGCCGCGCATCGACGAGCACCACCACCGCCTCGAGCGTGGGACGGTCCTGCAGGTAGCTCTCGAGCAGCTGCTTCCAGTCGCGCGACTCGGTCTTCGAGACCTTCGCGTAGCCGTAGCCGGGGAGATCGACGAACACCAGCTTCGGACCGCCTGCGACCGCGATGTCGAAGAAGTTGATCTGCCGCGTACAGCCCGGCGTGCGGCTCGTGCGCGCGAGGCCCTTTCGCGCGAGCATCATGTTGAGGAGGCTCGACTTGCCGACGTTGGACCGACCGGCGAACGCGATCTCCGGTCCCTTCGGCGCCGGGATCTGCTCGCGCTTCTGCGCGCCCGCCGTGAACTCGGCCTCGCTGATGCGGACCTCTTTGACAGGAGCTTTTGCAGGAGCCTTGGTCGGTGTCGCCATGAGGCGCGCACTCTAGTCACGTCGCGCGCGGCGCGCGAGCCTGCGGCGGACCGGACCGGCCAGCTCGGCGACTTCCCTCGACCCGAGGCCCCAAGTCACGGCAAAATAGAGGATTCCGAAGACCAGGACGCCCGCGAGCCCAGGCATGGCCCGCGCGATCGGGCCCTCGCCGAGGCCCGAGAGGCTGCGTGCCGCTCCCCAGCCGGCCGCCGCGGCCACCGCCGATGCCGCCGCGATCCGCGCCGTCGACGACCCGAGCTCGCCCGCGCGAATGGTGCCGAGACGCATCTTGAGGCCGACGAACAGGAGCACCATCTGCACCACGCTCGACCCGGCCACGGCCATGCTCACCCCCACGTGGCCGAAGGGGCCGCGCAGCCAGAGCGCGAGGACGATGAACGCCACGAGATCGAGCGCGCTCACGATCACGGGCGTGCGCGTGTCGCCGAGCGAGTGGAACGCCGGCACGAGCTGACGGACCGCCGCCACCGAGAAGATCGCGCCGCCCTGCCACGCGAGCGCGCGCGCCGTCTGATGCGCGGCGAAGGCGTCGAACTGACCGCGCTGGAAGAGCAGCACCACGATCGGCTCGCTCAGCGCGACCAGCGCGGCGCTGCACGGAATCGCGACGAACAGCGACAGCCGCATGCCGTGCGCCCACGTCTTCGCCAGCTCCTCGGTGTCGCCCTTGGCCGCGAACGTGGCGAGCGACGGGAGCGCCGCCGTGGAGAGCGCCATGACGAAGATCCCTTGCGGGAAATCGCACAGGCGAGAAGCCCAGTAGAAATAGCTCTGCGCGCCCTCACCGAGCTCGGAGAGAAAGCGTCGCGAGAGCGTGAGATCGACGTAGTAGACGCCGAGCCCGAAGGTCATCGGCACGATCCGGCGCAGCATCTCGCGCACGTGCGGATCCCGGAAATCGAAGACCGGGCGCCCGGCATATCCGATGTCCCGCAGCGCCGGCAGCTGCGCGACGACCTGCAGCACGCCGCCCAGGAGAACGCCGATGGCGAGCGCGATCGACGGATCGATCCCGCGCTCGGCCAGCGGCGCGCGCAGGAGGAAGGCGGCGCCGATCAGCGCGACGTTGAAGAGCCCCGGCGCGAAGGCCGCGACCGCGAACTTCTTCTTCGCGTTCAGCGCGGCCATGCCGAGGGCGGCCGTGCCCATGAAGAAGATGTACGGGAACATCATGCGCGTGAGGTTCGACGTACGCTCGAACTGGCCCGGTATCGCGTGCGAGCCCGGCGCGAACAGGTCGGTGAGCGGTCCCGCGAACAACACGCCGAGGACCGACACCACGAGCAACGCCACGAGCGAGATCCCGCGCGCTCGCGCGAAGAAGGCGCGGCCTTCGGCATCGCCGCCCTTCGCGAGACGCGCGCTCAGCACGGGGACCACGGCGCTCGACACGGCTCCCTCGGCGAGGAGCTGGCGCAGCGTGTTGGGTATCGTCAGCGCGACGGCGAACGCATCGGTCTGCGCGCGCGTGAAGAGCGCGGCGATCGCCACGTCGCGACCGAAGCCGAGCACGCGCGAAGCGAGCGTCCCGGCGCCCACCACACCGGCGCGCCCGACGAGCTTCTCGCGCTCCGACTTGCCCTCGGCCGCGCGCTGCGCTGCTTCGGTGTCGCCGTCGCTGCCGCTGCCTGGTCCGACCACGTCTGCCCGATCTCGAAGGTCAGGAACGCGGGAGCTCGCCGCGCTCTTCCTTCGCGACGCCGGGGCGGCACGTATCGCAATGGCAGAGCGCGCGAAGGTACTTGTACGAGTAGAGCCCGCTCGAATGGCCGTCGAACCAGGTGAGCTGCAGGGCGTAATTTCCGACGGGATCGATGGCGTCGAGCTCCATCTGGATGTCGGACGTGGGCTTGACGAACTTGATGGTTCCTTCGTGACCCTGACACCCGGCGCACGGGCAATAGCCGCGCAAGACGTCGTGCGGGTAGACGCCCTTGTGCCCGTCGGCCCAGTCGATCTCGGTGGTCTTCGCGCCGCGCGGAGAGCGCACCGCCTTCGCCTTCTGGCGCGGATCCATCGTCACTTCTTGGGGGCGTCCATGCGCGCGCGCAGGTCGTCGATCTGCATCATGCCGGCGGTGGCGCCGACCGCCGAGATGGCCTTTGCGCCGAGCTGGTGCCCGACCTCCATCGCGCGCGACCACAGCTTGGGATCCTTCCACTCTGCCGAGCCGGGCTTGGCGGTGGAGCGGACGAGCACGGCGACGAGGCCGGCCATGAAGGCGTCACCGGCGCCCGTGGCATCGATGCATCGTACACGCTTCGTGGGGAACGTGACCTGACCGTGGGGGCCGACGCACGCGGCGCCGTTCTCGCCACGCGTGAGCACCCAGGTCGCGCCCTTGGCGTTGTCCTCGAGCCAGGTCATGCCGCGCTTGCCAGCGAGCGCGCCGAGATCCTTCTCGGACCCCTTCACCACCACCGCGCGCGATGCGAGCTCGGCGGCGCCGGCCTTCATGGTCTCGGCATCTTCCCAGAGGTGAGCGCGGAGGTTGAGATCGACGACGAGCGAGCCCTTCGCCTTCGCGAGCGCATCGAGGAACTTCAGCGTGCCGGTCCGGAGCGCGGGCAACATGCTGGTCGAGCAGACGACCGCGTAGCGGACCTTCGCCATGCCGGCCGTCACGTGGCTCTCGTCGAAGGTCAGATCCGCAGTGCCCTGTCGATACGGGACGAACGTGGGCTCGCCGGCCGCGTCTCGGGCGACGAACGTGATGCCGGTGCGACGGCCCTTGATGCGCGCGACGTGCGCGACGTCGACGCCGTCCGCTGCGAGGTGCGCCTTCAGCGCCTCGCCGAGCTTGTCGTCGCCGACGCCGCCGATGGCCGCGACGCTGACGCCCAGGCGCGCGAGCACCGTCGCGACGTTCGCGGATGCGCCGCCGAGCTCGCGGCGAAAGGTCCGGGCGATCGGCTCCTTGTCCTTCCCCTCCTTGGCGTCGGCCTCGAAGAAATCCCAGAGAAGCTCACCGAAGCAGGCGACGTCGTTGGCCGTGGTCATCGATGTCCCGAGGGTACCCTTCACTTCGCCGAGTGCGGATCGAAATCCGCGTGCGCGCTCATCGCGTCCTCGGCGATCGCGACGAGCTCGCTCGCCTGAGCCGGGGTCATGACGAGGCCGGGCTCGCGCGCCTGGGCCCGTAGCGCAAGCGCACGCAGCTCGGGCCCGATGGTGCGGCGCGCCCCTCCACAGGTCATGCAGACGAGCCCTCCGCCCGCCGCGTCGATGAACGCGGGGCGCCCTTCTGGACAGGGCTTTCCGCAGCGGACGCAGCGCTCGAAATCGATCGCGTACCCCACGTCGGCGAGGAGCCCGAGCCCGAAGACCGCGAGGTGCTGGAGCGGCGGAAACTGCGCGTCGAGCACGTCGAGCAGCGCGCGCAGCGAGTCCCACGCCGAGCGCTCCGGGGTCCGCGCAGGACAGAGATGGCGGACCCAGCGGAGCGCCCGGCCGGCGGCATCCATGAGATCGAGATCCGACACGATGCCCTCGCGCGGCCGGGTGATGCGCGCCTCCTTCAGGACGCAGAGCTCCTTGCCCTTGTCGTCGAGGACGATGAACAGCTCGTGGATGGGCTCGAGCGCACCGCCGAAGCGCTTCGTCGATCGCCGCGCGCCGCGGATCATCGCCGACAGCTTGCCGTCGGTCTCGGTGAAGAACGTCGCGATGAGATCCGCCTCGCCGTAGGCGACGCTGCGCACGAGCAGCGCGGCGGACTCGATGCGCTTCACCCCGTCGTGCGCTCTGTCGTATCAGCGCTGGTCGCGTCGATGAACGACAGCTCCGGCGGCATGTCGCGACCGCGCGGCTTGAGGACGATGGAGAGCGCGAGCGTGAAGAGGATGAGCAGGAGCACGAGCGCGATGGCAACGCCGAAGCGACGGCTCTGGCCCTCACGCGCGGCGTGCACCGGCGAGGAGACGGGCAGCGGGTTCACGTCCTGGGCGCCGACGCGACGGCTCGCGGCGTAGCGCGCGACCACGTCGGCCGGCACGAGGCCGACCGTCTGGGCGTAGGACTTCAGGAAGCCCTTCACGAAGACCTCGCCGGGCAGATCGTCGAAGTGATCCTGCTCGATGGCCTCGAGGGTCCCCTGCGGGATGCGCGTGACGCGCGAGACCTCGGCGAGGCTCATGCGCTTCTGCTCGCGCTGGTGGCGCAAGGTGGTTCCGACGGTGTCGATGCTCACGTCGTCCTCGTCATGGGCGTGCGGCCGGTGCGGCCAGCGGAGGTGGAGCTCACGGGTTGGGCGAGCTCGCGTGGGGGGTAGCGGTGGCAGGAGAGCTCGAGGGCGCGGGGGGCGTTGCGCTGCCGCCGAGCGTCTGGATACAGAGCTTTCCCGTGGGGGTCGCGGCCGAGATATCCCGGCATTTCTCGCAGTCCTTCTTCCATTCGACGTTGCCGCTGCGGCTGCGAATGCGGCAGCGTCCCCACCACGCGTCCTGCAGCTGCTCGCACGCCGGGTCGGCGGAGACGGCGTTCGTGAAGCTCTGGTCGGCGTTGGGGAGATCGCCCTTCTTCTCGTAGGCGAGGCCGAGGCGATGATGCCCGACGCAGAACCGCGGCTCGGCCACGGCGTTCTTCAAGGAGACGATGGCAGCGTCGAGCTGGCCGTCGCACAGCTGCGCCTCGCCCAGGTTGCCCCACGCGAAGTACGGATGGACGTAGGCCGGGTCCCGGGTGAGCGGCTCGAGGACCGTGATGGCCTCCTTGCAGCGCTTCTCGTTCACGAGGACCTGACCGAGGAGGTTGGTCGCGTCGCGGAAGTCGGGCTTCGCCTTCAGCGCCGCGCGCGCGTACTTCTCGACCTCGGTGAGGTGACACTCCGGCGTGACGAGGCCGCGGTCGGTCGAGCAGAACGACAGGTGGATGACGGCGACGAAGTACTGCGCCTTGTCGTTGTCCTCGTTCAGGCTGATGGACTTCATCGCGTGATCGAGGGCGGCGCGCGGGTTGCCCTTCTCGAAGAGGTCGCGCGCGAGGTCGTACTCGGAGTCGCTCTGCCGCTCGACGCTCTGGGCGTTGGGGTTCTGGCTGCCCTTCCCGGTGCACGCCACGAGCGCCAGAGCGGCGACGACGGCTGCGACGGCGGCGCCTGCTGCGAGAAGAGGACGCAGCCGCGAACCCATGCCGCTTCCGCGCGACGAGGCGACGGGCAGCGTGAGGCGAGCTAGTACTGCAGCTCGGAACTGGGACGAGCGCGACCGCATGGATCTCGGGGGTGCATGGCTTTATTCCGCCTGAGAACCGCCGTCAACCCTGAACGGTCACGTTACAAGTGCGCGCAGCGACTGGTCTTTTCGACTGCGTCAAACGTCAAGTGACACTTTCACTGACGCGGTGCGTAGGTGGCGCGTCGCGCACGCGGCCTTCACTTCTCACCGCGGAGCTCTTCCTTGGAGCCGAGGAGGGCGTAGAGCCTGCGCAGGGCGTCGAGGTCCGGGATCTCGACCCGTTCGCCGACGATCTTCAGGTACTGCTGGTCGCGGAGGCGCTGCACCGCACGCTTCACGGTCTCCACGTCGAGGCCCACGCGGCTCGAGAGCTCCACCGGCGACACGCTCAGGTCGGCGGGGCCGGACGAGGCCCGGGCCATCTTGAGGAGGGCGCTGATGACCTTCGACTGGGTATCGCGCAGCATGAGGACCTCGATCTGGTCCTCGGCATCGCGGAGCCGCCGAACGAGCTGCGTCAGGATGCGCTCGGAGAGCGTCGGGAAGCGCTCCACGATCTGACGGAGCGCGGCGCGGTCGAGGACGAGCGCGACCCCCTCCGAGAGGGCGACCGAGGTGGACGAACGAACGGCGCCGTCGAGCAGGGCGCCCTCGCCGAAGAGGTCGCCGGCGCGGAGGACCGAGAGGCTGCGCTCGACCATGCGGACGCGCTTGAGGAGGCGGATCCGGCCGCTGTGGAGCAGGTAGGCCTCGGTGGCGGGATCCCCCTCGCGGAAGAGGATTTCTCCCTGCGCGAAGGGCTTGCCGTACTGCTCCAGGAGCAGACGGGTCGGCGCGTCGGCCGACTCCTCGACGTCCACGAGCGTGTCACGGCCGCGGGTCTCGCCCGCTCGCGGAACGTCGTTGCCGCGAGGATCCTGCGTCACGGTCTCGACGATAGAGCATCCGTGAGGGGGTCTCAAACTTTGGCGGAGGCCCGTGCGGCGTGGTCGAATGGCTCCGTGACGACGCAGTCCAGGGCGGCGCGCGAGCAGCGCACCACGAAGGAAACGAAGATCGACGTGGCGCTTGGCCTCGACGGCAGCGGCACGGCCGACGTGCAGACGCCGATCCCGTTCCTCTCGCACATGCTCGAGCAGATCGCGAAGCACGGCCTGTTCGACCTCACCATCCGTGCCGAGGGCGACGTGGAGATCGACGGCCACCACACCACCGAGGACGTGGCGTTCACGCTCGGGAAGGCCTTCGCGTCGGCGCTGGGCGACAAGGCGGGGATCGCACGTTACGGCTCGGCAACGCTGCCGATGGACGAGGCCCGAGCGACGTGCGCCATCGACCTGTCGGGTCGTCCCTACTTCGTGTGGGAGGTGCCCATGCCGAAGGCGAAGCTCGGTACGTGGGACACCGAGCTCGCGGAGATCTTCTTCGAGGCCTTCGCGCGCGGATGCATGTGCAACCTCCACGTCGTGCTGCACGCAGGGACGAACCTGCATCACATGACCGAGATCTGCTTCAAGGCGTTCGCCAAGGCGCTGCGAGGGGCAGCGGCGCTGGACGCGAGGGCGGTGGGGATCCCGTCCACGAAGGGTTCGCTCTAGACGAGCGCGGACGGAGCGCGAACGCGTCCTACTTCTTGGTGGCCGCGATCACCACGTGCGGATACGGGAGCACGTCGGGTACACGCACCATCCGCACGTGGAAGCCGAGGCCCGTGAGCATCTCGCCCCACTCGCGGTGGTGGCGGTATGCGAGGGGCTCCTTCCAGCCGACCATCACGCGGTCCATCAGCTCCGTGAACTTGAGCTGGAGGTGCGGCTCGGTGGTGATGTCCTTCAGCACGAGGACGCCACGCGGCGCGAGGAGGTCCCGCAGGCGCTCCAGCATCGGGAGCTGATCGTCCTTGGGGATGTGGTGCATGACGTCGAGGACGTAGGCGCCCGCGAAGCGGCCCTCGAGCGGCACGTTGCGCGCGTCACCGGCGATGAACTCGTTCTCGAGGCCGAGGCCGGCGCAGACGCGCTTCGCCATCGCGATCCGGCGCGCGTCCGGGTCGACGCCGACGATGCGCCGGGCGGGCTGCGTCTGCCCGAAGTACGCGGCGAAGAGGCCGAATCCGCAGCCGATGTCGAGGATGCGGCCCTCGTCCGGCAGCAAGAGGTCCATGACGCTGAGCAGCTTCGGGCGCAGGATCGAGAAGCGCACGTTCGCGTAGGCGCGTTCGATGAGCGGTAGCTCGCGTGCGATGCGACCGATCGCAGCTCGGCCGTAGACCTCCGGCGCATGGAACGAGCGCCGCTCGCCCATGCCGCGGGAGAGCGCGCGCATGAAGCGCGTCGACACCGGCTCGCGCTCGCCTTGCATGGACATCGCGCGCCCCTTACCACGGCACGGTCGTGCCGGAAAACGCTACGGCGACGACGGCGGCGCAGGCTGCGCAATCGCCTCGGGAAGCGCGGGCGACACGGCGACCGGCGGCGGCGGCACGCTCTGGGGCGTCCCCACGCTCGCGATCCCGTCCTCCGCCTTCTTGTCCCACAGCGTCACGAGCACCGTCGCCAGCATCGACAGAAACTTCAGCGCGAGCTCGTGGTCGTCCTCGAAGAGATCGATGAGCCCTTCGCGCGTCCCTCGCAGCGCGATCATCGGCTCGTCGGTCACGAGCTCGTTCCACCGCGGGATGCCGACGAGCGACTCGGCGCCGCCCACGATGTAGCCGGGCCCGATGTGCTGGACGAACTCTCCGTTGCCCCAGCGCAGGCTGAGGCGACCCTTCACGATGAAGTACGAATGCTCGGAGACGTCGTTCTCGCGCCACAGCACCTCGCCGGCGGGGAGCCGCAGCTCCACCATCTTGCGCGCGAGCGTGGCCAACGAGTTGACGTTCGCCTCGGTGAACGCGCGCATGCGGCGCAGGAGGAAGATGCGCTCCACGATCCCGAGCTCGCCCTCGCCAATCATGGCGTCGAACGACACCACCGGCGGCACGTAAGGCGGCGGCTGCGTCACCTTGTTCTCGGCGATGAGGCGCTCGGCGATCCAGCGGATGGTCCCGAGCAGCACCGGGAAGTGATCCTCGAAGACCTCGTCGATGGCATCCGCCTCGACCTCGAGCGCCTCGACGAAGGACTCGGCCACCGCGGACGTTCCGCCGGCATGCCTCGCGAGGAAGGCCACGAAGCCGACGCCGCCCGGTCCGCGCACGGTTCCGAAGCGCTTCCCCTTGCGCCGCAAGGTCACCGTACCCGTGGTCAACAGATAGAACGAGCGAGGTGGCTCGTCCTCGCGCAGCAGGATGTCGCCGCGCTTGAACGTGACCGTGCGCATCGACTGCGCGAGCTGCGCAGCTTCGCTCGCCGGCAGCGCGCGCAACGTGGGAACGCCGCGCAGCCGCAGGATCCGCTCCGTCAGCTCAAGCTGGCGCACGCGATCCTCTTTGGATGCCTTCCGGCGCGAGCACGTCGCGGACCTTGCCGATCAACCTGTCGCCGATGCTCTCCGCGAACGGATTCACGTCTTCGCTTCCCGCGACGCGCGGCACGGTAGCAGGATCGATCCCGAGCTCGATGGCGCGGTACTCGGCGAGCGTGCGCATCGTGGTGCTGCGGTGCGCGAGGATCCCGCGGATCGCGTCCTCGTACGTGAGCGGCGGCGGAGCGCCGTTCTCGGGCTCGGGTTTCTCGCCCACCAGCGCGAGGATCCGCTCGCGGAGCGGCGGCTTCACCAGGTTCTCGAGGAGCTCGAGGCTGCTCGCGTGCGCCTTCGGGCTCTTGCTGCGCAGGCCGCGCCAGATGTCGTCGAACGGGTCGCCGTTGAGCAGCTCCAGCAGCAGGAACACGCGCTGCGTCGCATGCAGCTCCTTGTCGTGCACGAGATCGACGAGCAGGTGATGCGCGGCCTGCAGGGGATGCGCGCCGGCGCGTTGCGATAGCGGCGCGCTCTCCTCGCCTGACGAGAGCGCCTGCCCCCACCGCTGGAGCTGCTCGGCATGCGCGAGCGTCTCGTCGGCGAGCGTGGTGAGCGGCGTTGGATCGAGCTCGATCTGCGGGTTGATGCGACGCAGCTTCACGAGCCCGCGGATCACCTTGAAGCGAACGACGCCGTCGTGCACGTTCCGGAGGTGCCGCAGGAGGACGCGCGCCGCCGCCGTCGGCTCGAACAGGCAGATGGTGCGCGGAAGGTGTATCCGGATGTCGCGGGGCATCTGGTCGGTCGTCATCACCTGGTCGAGCGCTTCGAGCGCGCCCGGTATGGCGACGAGCGCTGCGCGGGCCGCGGCGCGGAGCTCGTGACGATTCAGCATGCCCACGAGAGCCGGGATGAAGCGGGTGCTGCGTCGCGTTTCCATCGCGCGTGCCACCTCGAGGCGCACGAGGATGTCCTTCATGCCCTCGGCGGCGTTGCCTGCTTCGCGATAGGTCGGCGCTGCCTGGTCGAGCTGGAGCAGGATGTCGTCGAGCCGCTCCTCGACCGCGCTCTCCTTGGTCTTGCCGCGGTTCGGCGCGACCGCGCGGATGGCGCGGGCAAGCTCCGCGGCCGTCTGCCAGGACTTCGACTTCATCACCGCACCGAGCCTCGCCGCGGCGTCGGCCTCCTCGATCCAGCCGCGGGACATCAGGGCCACGAGCGCGGTCACCGACACCTGCTTGCAGGTATCGTCGATACGCTCGAGGAGCATCGCCTTGTCGGGGAGC
>JAYTZB010000005.1:0-1652 GCA_043742085.1 Polyangiaceae bacterium | reverse complement strand
TCCCCAGCGGGCTGCCCGCGTTCGAGGGCACGGTGGAGAGCACGAAGGTCTCCATCGCCGCCGCCGGGAGTGTCGAGCACGGCTTTCACACGCGCGCGGTGGCCGACGCGAAGATCGCGATGCGCGGCCGGGTCGTGGTCAGGCCCCCCGGCGACTGGGACGAGCTCGTCGCGAAGCTCCGGGAGCGCCACTACTTCGAGGACCCCGAGCTCGATCGATGGCTGGTCGTGAAGACCTCGTCGAAGGCGCTCGCGCGCGTCGTGCTCGATGCGCGCGTGCTGCAGACGGTGCGCGCGCTCGCCCCGGGACGTCTCGAGCTGTCCTACGAGGACGGCGCGATCGAGCTCACGTGGGCGGGTGTCGAGCGCAATTTCGCGATCCTCGACGACGTCCTCGACGTGCTCTCGTACCTCGCCGTCCAGGGGGGCGAGCCGTCGCCTTATCGGTGAGATCGAGCTCGGCCGGTCGGGTCCCTTGCGCGCGGCCGCGCGGGGCCTACGATCGAGAGGACTTGTCGCTGCAGCACCGACTCCGTCTCTCGCTCGTCATCGCACAGGCCGTAGGCGTCCTCACGCTCTTGCGGAGCGTCGCGTTCGATCGCTGGATCACCGTGCTCGCGTCGCTGCTGCTGATCGGCGGCGCGATGGCCGCGCAGCGCGGTCGAACGTGGGGCGTGCCCCTGGCGTTCGCTGCCGCGGTCGCATTTCCCGTCGCGTTCCTCATCGGGATCGCGCCGCCGTGGTTCTGCCTCGTGGGCCTCGCCGGCGCATGGCCGTTCGCGTTGAGCGCGCGTCCCTTCGCGCGTTTCGACAAGGGCGCGACCGTGCTGCTGGCGGCGATCACCACGACGCTCGGCGCGGCCGCCGCGATCACGTGGAAGGAGGTGGCCTGGTCCGTCTTCGTGACGTTCCCGTCGCTGCGCCCGAGCATCGACGCGCAGCACGGCGTAGCGCTCGCCGCGGTCCTCGCCGTCGTGGTGGGCGCGCTCGCGGGGCGCGCGCGGCACCCGGCGATCCGCGTCGCCGCGGACTCGGAGCCCGGGCAAGCGGGCGTGCGCATCGCCGAGCGCGTACGGGTCGGCAGCGATGCGACCGGCAGCGTCCACGCCGACGCCTTCGACGAAGAGGCGGAACGGGAGCTGGGGCTGGAGCCGCGCGCCCTTGACCGGCGCCGACATAGTGCTACATCGTCGCCAACCTCAAATGACGGTGAAACTTAGCCACTTCGCGCTGATCTTGACGGCAGCAGGCGCGGGCGCGGGCATGGCCGGGTGCGCAGCGGACACGACGGATCCCGCCGAGGGCGCGGTCGATTCGAGCGAGGACGACCTCCTCAAGAAGACCGGCGCGACGTCGAGCTGGAGCTACCGCGGGCTGATGCCGGCGCTCGAGTCGCCGCAGCTCACCGTCTCGCTCAAGGGTCACACCGTCCACGTCGCAGGCCTCCTCCCGACGAGCTTCCACGGCCAGCTCCCGTTCTACGCGAAGACCGAGACGGTCGGCACGCGCACCAGGGTGCATCTCGCGTATCCCATCGCCACGGTCGACCCCAACGGTCACCTCCCCGACAGCAGCACCTCCACGCGCAACCCCGAGCCCTTCGCCTACGCGGTCTGCGGCGGCGACAACTTCCACGCGACCAACTCCACGGGC
>JAYTZB010000004.1:0-3702 GCA_043742085.1 Polyangiaceae bacterium | reverse complement strand
GCCGCGCGCCTCTCACCCGCCGCGCGCCTCTCACCCGCCGCCGCCGTCGCCGCTGACGCCCAGCGCTCGTGCAACCACGGTGACGAGATCGACCGTGGTGGCGCCTTGCTTGCGAAAGGTCCTCAGGCTCGACGCGCATGCCGTGACGACGGTCCCGCCGCCGTGCGCCTCGTGGTCCGCGATGCGCTGCTTCGCGATCGCGCTCGACACCTCGGGCATCGTCACCGGCAAGAGACCGCCGGCGCCGGAGCAGCGACCGTCCTCGCGGCGGCGCTCGAACTCGTCGGGCGCGCGACCGAGCGCCAGCGAGAGCAGCGCACGCGGCTGGTCGTAGACGCCGAGCCCGCGCCCGAGCTGACACGGGTCGTGATAGCGAACGGGGCCGTCGCCGAGGCCCGGCACCTGCTTCATGCGCCCGAGCTCGCGCGCGGCGCGCTCCGCGAAATGCTCGACGGGCACGGTCATACCGACGCCGCTGAGGGGGCCGCGCCCTGGGCGCGGGTGATAGAGGACTGCATGATGCACGCGGATGGTCGAGGCGCATCCCGCGTCGATGACCACGACGCGCTCCTTGTGCTTGATCGCCTGAGCCAGCATCTCGCCCTGCTGGATGAAGCGCTTCTTGTCGCCGGCATGCAGCAAGGGCGCACCGCAGCACACGTCGACGAGCGAGACCTTGCCGCCGACGAGCGCCGCGGTCGCGCGCACGGCATCGCGCGCCTCGGCGGGCGCATGGCGCGCGTAGGCGCACCCAAGGAGCACCGCGGTTCCAGCGCGATCGTCCACTTCGGGCAGAACCGAGAGGTCTCTCGCGCTCTTCCCGAGGACCGCGCTCTTCTCGACGAATCGTTCGAGGACCCGCTTGGCGCCGGCGGGTGCGACGCCGTTCTCGACGAGCGCGCTGCGCGTGTCGAGCAGCGTGCCGGTCACGTCGTTCTTGTGATCGCAGTGCTCACGACAACCGAAGCAGCCCGTGCATGCCCACGCGGGATCGGCGAACGAAGGAGAGAGCGAGACGCTCTCGTTGGCGACGAAGTACGCCATGCTCATCTTGCCCCATGGCGTCAGCGTCTCGCGCTCCTCGGCGTTCGACACCGGACACGCGGTGCGACACAGCTTCGGGCAGAAGACGCATCGCTCGAGCGTGGCCTTCCGCTCCTCGAGCTGCGGAAGCCGCTTCAGCGGGCGATCGTCGGGACGGGACATGGCGCCGGGATTATGCCCGACATCACGACTCTCGACATCACGACATCGGAGCGCCGAGCGTCGCGTAGGTCACCGCGGTCTCGTCGAGCCTCGTCGCGAGCTCGGCGATGGCGGCATGCCCCACGTCCTTGGCGACGGCGAGCGCCACCATCGCGTGCGCCATCACGCGGTGCTGAGCCTGCAATTTGCGGCCGAAATGCTCGTCGACGTAGAACAGCGCTTCCGGCGAGAAGCGCCTCAGCGCCGCGACGACGCCACGCATTGCGAGCGGCGTCGCGAGAAGCGGACCGAGACGCGCGCCGGCCTCGGCGCGACCGATGCGACGCGATAGCTCGACGCCCTCCCGGCACGCCCGTGACGTGAGCGCGAGGAGCGAGGCGTCGTCCGCGAGCGCCTTCATGCCGCCAGCGAGCCCGACCGCCATGCCGATCGGGATCATGCACACCGTGGTCGCGGGGTTCGCCTCGTGCACGCCGAGCTCGAGGTGCGTCGCGAGGCCGGCGTCGTCGAGCATCGCGCTCAGCGAGCGCACCACGACACCGTGGTCACCCGCGCGTGGCTCGTCGATGCGCGTCGGCGCCGGCGGAAGCCAGTAGCGCACGACGCCGTCGCCACGTGCGTACGCGACGACCCCCGGCATCGCCGCGAGCACGCGCGCGCCGAACGCCTCGCGCATGCGGTCGTAGTCGGCGGGGAGCATCGGCGTGAGCACGAGGATGGGCGCACTCGACGCGTCGAGGACGGGCCGGATCGCCTCGAGGTCCTCGGTGCCGACCGCGAGGAGGATCACGTCCGCGTCGCCGGGAATGGTGGCCGAGCGCACGGGCGCTTCGATCACCTCGCGTCGATCGGGCACGTCTTTCACACGCTCGATGACGATGGGCGATCGCTCGGCGGCGCGCGCCGCGCGGACCACGAACGTCACGCTCGCGGTGGTTCGGGCGGCGAGCCTCACACCATAGACGCAGCCCAGGGCGCCTGCGCCGTAGACAGCGACGTGCATCGGGTGCTCCGGCGCCGGGATCCGACCGCTAGCGGTACGTGAAGCGGAGATCGTGATCGCAGATGCGGAAGACGTCGCCCTCGGCGATCTGCTTCCGCGCGATGCGCTGGCCGTTGTACTCGACGCCGTTGGTCGAGCCCATGTCGACCATGAAGTAGACGCCGTTCTGGTACTCGATCATCGCGTGCTGGCGCGAGACGTTCGGGTCCTTCAGCGTGAGATCGCTCGACTGCTTGCCGCGACCGATGACGAAGCGGTCCTTCGACACGCCGACCTTCTCGCCTTGGTAGATGATGCTGAGCTGCGCGCCCTGCGTCTGGAGCCCGCCGCCGTTGTAGCCGCCACGCGGTTGATCGCCGCCCATCGGGATCGGCGGCATCGACGGCGCGCGACTGGGGATGGGAGGCGGCGCGCTACGCGGTGCGCTCGGAGGCTGCGAGCGTCCCTGCATGCCGCCCATGCCGACCGTGTTCATGCGAGGCGGAGGAGCCATGCCCATTCCGCTCTGGATTCCTCCGCCGCGCGGAGGGGGAGGAGGAGCCGGGAGCGCGCCGCTTCGGGCGGGCGGAGGAGGGAGACCACCCGCGCTGCGACCGCCCGGCATCCCGCCGCGCATCGACTGCGGAGGAGCCATCGGCGGAGGCGCCTGGCTCGGATATCCGCCGCGCGGCTCGGGCGGCGCATCGGGGCGACCACCACCGCCAGCGCCGGCATTCGGATACGGCGTGCGACCGCCGTAGCTACGCTGCCGCGCGTACTGCTTCATCGCCTCGTTGATGAGGTAGTCGACCGAGCATTCGAGCTCGCGCGCCATCTGCTCGAACGTCTCCCAGAGCATGTCGCGGCACTGGAACGTGCGTGGACTCTTCTTGTTGGGGTCCGAGCTCATACTGACTTCGCCTACTTCTCTTTGTCCATCGACGGCACGAGACAGAACTTCACGTACTCACCGACGGTCTTGAGCTCTTTCGGCTCATTCTCCTTCGGGTTGCCGGCCTTCGGTACGTCGCAGGACCACGAGCAGTCGTCTTCCTTCTCGCACTTCGGGAGCGGCGTCGCGTCGTTCTCGAACGGCGTCACCACGGGGCGGTCCGCCTTCTTACCCTCCCAGAAGTAGCCGAGCGCCGTCATGCGGGCGCCGAACTCCTTGCTGGTCAAGTAGGGGAGGAGGATGTCGCGGGGCTTCGGGTCGCCTTCCATCTGCCGGATTTTCCCAGCGTACGAGAGCGGCTCGGTCATGCCCATTTTCGTGGCGGGAGTCTTCGGGAGGCGCGAGAGGAAATCGCGGACCTGCGCGGTCGACTGGAACGTCTTGAGGACGGTCTCGCCGGCGACCCACCGTGTCTTCCACTTCTTCGGCTCGAAGAGTGAGTAGAGCTTCGGGACGATCTGCTCGCGAGGAAACTCGCCGAGGCGCTGGAACGCGACGTCGCGAACCACGTCCGGATTGTCCTCGTTCTTCGCGATGGCGAAGGTGCGATCGAGGTCCGTCG
>JAYTZB010000003.1:0-5398 GCA_043742085.1 Polyangiaceae bacterium | reverse complement strand
ACCGCGCACGATGGCGAGGTTGATGACGCCGAACGTGGTCTGGAGATCGGTGAGCCGATAGAGCTGGTTCGTGACGACCTGCGGGACGACGTCCTTCTTCAGCTCGATGACGAGGCGCATGCCGTCGCGATCGGACTCGTCGCGCACCTCGGCGATGCCCTCGATCTTCTTCTCGCGCATCAGCTCGCCGATGCGGGCGTGGATGCGGGCCTTGTTCTGCTGGTAGGGGATCTCGGTAACCACCACCTGCTCTTTTTCGCCGCGGCCGGGCGACTTCTCGACCTCCATGCGCGCGCGCATGACGATGCTGCCGCGACCGGTGCGCTGGGCGGCCTCGATGCCGCCACGACCGAAGATGATGCCGCCGGTGGGAAAATCGGGGCCCGACACGAACCGCATGAGGTCGTCGACGGGGCAGTGCGGGTTGCGGACGAGATGGACGGTCGCGTCGATGATCTCGCCGAGGTTGTGCGGCGGAATGTTCGTCGCCATGCCGACGGCAATGCCGCCGCTGCCGTTCACGAGCAGATTCGGGATGCGCGACGGGAGGACCGTGGGCTCCGTCTTCGAGTCGTCGAAGTTCGGGACGAAGTCGACGCACTCCTTCTCGATGTCGGCGAGGAGCTCCATCGCCAGCTTGGAGAGGCGCGCTTCCGTGTAGCGATACGCCGCCGCCGGATCGCCATCGACCGAGCCGTAGTTGCCCTGGCCGTCGATGAGCGGGTAGCGCATCGAGAAGTCCTGCGCGAGGCGGACCATCGCGTCGTAGACGCTCGCGTCACCGTGCGGGTGGTAGTTGCCGAGCACGGTACCGACGATGGTCGCGCTCTTGCGATACGCCGCGGTGGGTACGAGGCCCGCCTCGTAGGCGGAGAAGAGGATGCGACGGTGGACAGGCTTGAGCCCGTCGCGCGCGTCGGGAATCGCGCGGCCAACGATGACGCTCATGGCGTAATCGAGGTAGCTCGTGCGCATCTCGTCCTGGATCGAGATGGGGATCCTCTGCCCGTTGCCGTTGCCCATGGGGGCTCCGTTCGCCGGGGGGGCTGGCGGCGCGGGCGGCGCGGGCGGATCCGGCGGATTCACGTTCGACATCGGACGAAAGGATTAGTCCGTCCAGCGCGCCGCTGCCAGCGGAAACGCCCCCTAAAAACCGCGTGATTGCCTGCACCTAGGAGTCAATAGACAGCGCTCGATTCGACCGTTTTCCGAGCTCGGGATCGCGAGCGCGACCATCACTCCGGGTACGGGTTCGGAGGGAGCGGCTCGCTCAGGATCGAGGCGCGCGCGGGGGCGGAGGTGGCGGGGTCGGCGACCGCCGCGCGCGACTCGACGATGTCGTCCTCGTCGGGCGCTTCGCCGAGGACACGCGTTGCGATGCTGACCTTCACGTCGCCGTCGACGACGTGCGGGACGCGCGCTTGATGACTCGGTGCGACCCGCGGAGGCGCCACCTGCGACGGGGAGCGCGCTGCGCCGAGCGCGGCGATGCCGAGCATCGCCACCAGCGCAGCGCTCGCTGCGAGCAGCCGAGCGCGTCGGGGCTTCGCGGACGCGGTAGCCGCCGCCGGAAGCGGCGGCGCGAGCGCGGGGAGCACCGGCGGACCGCTGAAGCGGGTGCGGAGATCGCACGACGGGAGCCACACGTCGCCCTTCGTCTTCGCGGACGCGGTGCTGGCCGCGCGCGACGTCTTCACGAGGGCGCGGAACGCGAGGCGCTCCTCGACGAGATTGCGCTCGAGCCACGTGCCGAGATCGTCCAGCGAGCCGCGCGGATCGTGCTCGGTGAGATAGCCCTCGAGCGCATCGCGCATGGCCGCGGCGGTCGGGTAGCGATCGGCGCGATGAGGCGCCATCGCGCGGAGGACGATCGCGCGGAGCGCAGCCGGCACCGCGTCCGCGGCAGATGCGGGATCCGGGAACGCCGGCACGTCGCGGGCGATGAGCGCGCGCAGGATGGCGAGATCGCCGGCCTCGCCCCAGAGGCGCTCGCCGCACAGGAGCTCGCGGAGGATCACGCCCGCCGCGAACACGTCGGCGCGGCGGTCGATGATGCTGCCGTCGACATGGTCCGGAGACATGTACGGCACGGACCCCTTCACGACGCCGACGCGCGTGATGGCGGCGCCGCGCCGGTCCTTGCTCTTGGCCACGCCGAAGTCGATCAGCTTCACGCCGCCGTCGAACGTGATGAACACGTTCTGCGGGGAGACGTCGCGATGGACGACGCCCAGCGACGCACCCTCCGCGTCGGTCAGCTCATGCGCGTGATGGAGCGCGTCGAGCACGGCAGCGAGGACGCGGACGGCCGCGAGGGAAGGGAGCGCGCCGAGGCCGAGCTTCGTCCGGATCTGGTGGAGCGAGCCGCCTTCGAGGAGCTCGAGCGCCATGAAGTAACGACCGCCCTCGCAGCCCACCTCGTTGGTCTGAACGATGTGGCGGTGCGACAGGCGCGCGGCGAGGCGGGCCTCGTCGAGGAACATTGCACAATACACGGGGTCGTGGGTCAGCTCTGCCTTGAGCTCCTTGACCACGACGAGCTTCTCGAATCCGCCTGGCCCCCGCGCCTCCGCGAGGTGCACGACGCCCATCCCGCCGCGGGCCAGCTCAGCCAGCAACCGATATCGTCCTAGTTCCACAGCATGGAGACGCCCGTCGCATGCCCCCCATTCTCATCCGTACGAATCTTTACGAAGCGCGCGACCAGGAAAGGCAGAGACCGCGGAGCCACGAAGGGACGGAGAAAGCACGGAGATCAGAGTTGGCTGCCGATTTCGATGCCCGGCCGACGCGCGTCAACGACGGTCTGGTTCGAGCGCGTGTCTCGAACCAGAAAATCTCCGTGGTCGTCTCCGTTGCTCCGTGTCTCCGCGGTCTCTGGGAGACCTGCGGGCGGGCGATCAGAAGAAGTTGCCGATGGTGAACTCGAAGACGGAGGACTCTTCGTAGCTGAGCTTGTTGAGCGGGAAGCCCCACTCGAAGCGGAGCGGTCCCAGCGGCGAGAACCAGCGGATGCCGAAGCCCGTCGACCAGCGCAGGAGGCCGAGGCTGTTCGAGTCGAAGCAGGGGCTCACGAGGTTCGAGAACTGCGGCGCCGGCGTGGTCTTGCAGAACTGCTGCTCGAGGTTCCACGTGTTGCCCGCGTCGACGAACGTGACGCCGCGGATGCCGACCTTGTCGATGATCGGGAACTCGAACTCGAGGTTCGAATAGTACTGGAGGTTACCGCCGATGTTGGCGCCGTTCGCGATGGGCGGCGCGTTGACGTCGAGCGATTGATTGAGCGGTAGACGCGGGCCGAGCGTGCGCAGGCGATAGCCGCGGACGTCGAGGATGCCGCCCAGGAAGTAGCGCGCGAAGATGGGCACGCCCTCCGCCGTGGGGCTCGTGATGACGCCCACCTTGTTGTTCATCTTGAGGATGAACCCGGAGCCCGGCTGCTCGCCCTGACCGAAGAGCGGGTAGTAGAAGCGACCGATCAGCTCGTGACGCAGGAACTTCAGCTCGCTGCCGAACGCGCTCGACGCGAGCTCGGTGGACGCCTGGAGATAGATGCCCGACGACGGGAAGAGGCGGTTGTTCCGCGTGTCGTAGGTGATGGCTGGGCGCAGCGAGATGGTGCGGCCGGCGGAGAAGAGGTTGGCGAGCGGCAGCCGCTGGAACACGCTCACGAAGCCGGAGGTCGACCCGAAGAAGGTGTTGACCTGCGAGGTGTCGATGGAGTCGTGCTGGACCGTGCCGGTGACGCCGATGCGCAGCCACGGCTGCACCAGAGCGTAGCCGAACGTGACGGCGGCGCCGACCGTCTGCCGCGCGAAGTCCGGGAACACGAGCAGGTTGTCATAGAGCTCGACCGACGTCGACCAGTCGGAGTCGAGGAAATACGGCTCGAAGAAGCGGATCGAGATGAGCTGCCGGAGGCCGGAGACCTGCGCTTGCAAGGCGAGCGACTGCCCGTTGCCGAACAGGTTGGCCTGCTGGATCTGCGCGGTGGCGATGAAGTTCTCGATGCTCGAGAAGCCGGCGCCGACCTGGAACGTGCCGGTGGGCCGCTCCGTCACCTCGAAGTTGATGTTGATGGTCTCGGGCGTCGAGCCCTGCTCGGTCGAGACGTCGACGCGCTCGAAGTAACCGAGGGCGACGATGCGGCGCTTCGAGTCCTCGAGCTTGGTCTCCGAGAAGAGGTTGCCCTCCTCGATCTCCATCTCGCGTCGCAGGACCTTGTCGCGCGTCTTGGTGTTGCCCTTGATCTCGATGCGCTCGACGTGGACGAGCGGTCCGCGGCGGATCGGGATGACGATGTCGACCTCGTGCTTCACGGGATCGAGCTCGGTCTCGGGCTCGGCCTCCATGTTGGCGTAGCCGGCGTCGCGATAGAGCGTGCGGACCGACTGGAGATCCTTCACGAGCTCGGCGCGGTTGAAGTAGTCGCCGCTCTTGGCGCGAACGAGCTGGCGGAGCGCGCGGCGTCCGCCGAGCGGCTCGATCTCTTTCCCGTCGACGTCGCGCTCGTAGATCTTGAGCTGGCGGATCTTGAAGCGCGGGCCCTCGTGAATGAGGAGCGCGATCTCGATGCCCTCACGGTCGGGCGTGAGCATGACGCGCGGGGTCCCGACCTGCACGTTCATGTAGCCCTTGTCGTAGTAGAGGGCGTTGAGCAGGAGGACGTCGCGCTCGAAGATGTCCTGGCGGTACGGGCCGCCAGAGCCGAACGAGAAGATCGAGCCCTGGCCGGTCTGCATGACCGCGCGGAGATCGTCATCGGGGACGCCGTAGTTTCCGACGAACGTGATGCGGCGCACGGTGACCGGCGAGTGCTCGGTGATCTTGAACTTGACGATCACCTCGTTGTCGCGCTGCGGCTCGACCGAGCTGTCGACGTCGGCGAGGAAGTAGCCCTTCTCGGCGTAGGCATCCTTGATCTTCTGCACGCTGCGGCGGACCGCGGGCACGCTGAGGATGGTGTTTGCCTTGACCTCGATGGCCTCGAGCAGCTTGTCGTTCTCGATCTCGCTGTTGCCGTCGAACTCGATCGACTTGATGTTGGGCCGCTCGCGGACGAGGAAGCGCAGGATGACGCCGCGATCCTCGCGGGTCATGTCGACCTCGATGTCGTCGAAGAAGCCCGAGTCCCAGAGCGCGCGCACGTCGCTGGCGAGGTTGTCGACCTTGAAGCCGTTGCCCGGCTTCTCGCGGAGGTAGCTGACGATGTCGTCCTTCGCGACCCGGCGGTTGCCGCTGATGTCGATGCGGCTGATCGGCTGCCCCTCGGCCTTCTCGGCCTCGCTCGCCGGGATGTTGATGGTCGGGCCGGCGGCCTGCGTGCCCGGGGTGCCAGGCGCTCCGGGTGCCTGGCCGCTGCCGCCGTCGGCATCGGCGGGCTCGGCGCCGCCGTCAC
>JAYTZB010000002.1:0-1612 GCA_043742085.1 Polyangiaceae bacterium | reverse complement strand
GTGGATCGGCTTCGACATGGACTACACGCTGGCGATCTACGATCAGCCGGCGATGGACGACCTGTCCATCCGCGCCACCATCGAGAAGCTCATCAAGCGAGGCTATCCGGACTTCATCAAGACCGTGCCGGTCTCGACGCAGTTCCCGGTGCGCGGGCTCCTGATCGACAAGCGCTTCGGCCACGTCCTTAAGATGGACCGCTACAAGCACGTCCACAAGGGCTACCACGGCTTCCGCGAGCTCACGAAAGAGGAGCTCCGCGCGCTCTATCACTCGAAGAAGATCCGTCCCGCCACGCCGCGCTACCACTGGATCGACACGCTCTACGCGCTGAGCGAGGTCGCGACCTACGCCGCGCTCGTCGATGCGATGGAGAAGAAGGGCTACGCGGTCGACTACGCGAAGCTCTTCACCGACATCCGCGAGTGCATCGACGAGGCGCACCGCGACGGCACCATCCTCGACGAGGTGTCGAACAACCTCCCGCACTTCGTTCATCGCGATCCCAACCTCGCGCCCGCGCTGCACAAGCTGCGGAGCGCCGGGAAGAAGCTCTTTCTCCTGACCAACTCGCGCGCCGGCTACACCGAGAAGATGATGACGTACCTGCTCGGGGGCGCGATGAGCGAGTACCCGAAGTGGCAGAACTTCTTCGACGTCGTCATCGTCGCCGCCACCAAGCCGATCTTCTTCACCGAGCGGAGGCCGCTTCTCGAGCGTGACGGTGAGACCACCAAGCCCGCGCAGCCGCCCCTCGAGCGCGGCAAGATCTACGAGGGCGGCAACCTCCAGGACGTCGAGCGCGCGCTCGGAGCGACCGGCGACGAGGTGCTCTACGTCGGCGATCACATCTACGGCGACATCCTACGGTCCAAGAAGGACAGCGCGTGGCGCACCGTGATGATCATGCAGGAGCTCGAGACGGAGATCGCCGCGTACGAGTCGTGCAACGAGGACTTCAAGTCCATCGAGCAGCTCGACGACCAGCGCGAGCACCTCGAGGACGATCTCCGCTACTACCAGGCTCGGATCAAGGAGCTCACGCGCCACATCGAGCATGCGTCAGGCAAGAGCCACGGACCGCGCGCGGACGGCAGCACACGTGACCTCGCCGCGCTGGCGGCAGCGGCGCCTGCCGAGGCGAAGCCGGCTCCCACGCAAGCCAATGCGACGGGCGTGAACGGCAACAATGCCGAGCTCGAGGCCGATCGCATGCGATTCAAGCGCGCCGTGGAGCGCATTCGCGGCAAGCTCCGGCAGATCGAGGCCGAGGTGACGGCGATGGAGCGGCGCATCGATCTCCGCTTCCACCCGTACTGGGGCTCGCTCCTCAAGGAGGGGGCCGAGCAATCGAGCTTCGGCAAGCAAGTCGACGACTATGCTTGCTTGTATACTTCACGCGTTTCCAACTTCCTCGCGTACTCGCCGCAGCAGACGTTCCGCAGTCCGCGCGATGTCATGGCTCACGAGATCGGGATGTAGTACGTCGGGGGCATGACGCTTCCGCGTGGACGGATCAAGGTTGCTCCCGAGGACTTCGTCGTCGAGGAGCTGCCGGCCTACGAGCCGAGCGGCGAAGGCACGCATCTCTTCCTGAGGTTCGAGAAGAAG
>JAYTZB010000001.1:0-2145 GCA_043742085.1 Polyangiaceae bacterium | reverse complement strand
CCGGTGAGGTAGGAGTCGATCGTGTCGTGAGCGTGCACGGTGTGGCGTCGCTGCGCGTAGCGACGGTTACGCGGTTTCCGACGTGGACAGTGCACTTGCCACCGCGCCTCGTGGGGTCTCGCGCGACCCCGGGGAGCGAACCACGCCCAGGTGCCTGATTCTTCGAACCCTCGGTCATGCAAGGGTCGAGGCTGCCGTGCCTCGTCGTGGCAATACGTCCCGCCGCGGCAGATTGGCCTAGCTCGACCGTTCCGATTGTCGCGGCGCTCGTCTTGGGAACGGCAATTGAATGGGAGCCTCCTCGTGGCTTCACCCGTCTCCGCGATCGACCAGAGTGACGAGCACCCGTGGCTCAAGCGCGGCCATGCGCCGTTCGCCGGGAAGTACACCGTGGAGCGCATCCTCGGCCAGGGCGGCATGGGCGTCGTCTTCGAGGCGCGTCACATCCGGCTCGGCCAGCGCGTGGCCATCAAGGTGCTGGGGTCGGCGCTCCGTGAGTACCCCGAGCTCGTCGAGCGCTTCGAGCGCGAGGCCCGCGCGGCCGGGTCGCTGACCAGCGCGCACGCCGTGCGCGTCTTCGACATCGACGCCACCGAAGACGGCACGCCCTTCATCGTGATGGAGCTCCTCGCGGGGCGCGACCTCTCGGCGATCGTCGACCGCGACGGTCCGCAGCCCGTGTCGCGCTCGGTCCGCTGGCTGATCGAGGCCTGTGACGCCATCGCCGAGGCGCATCGTCTGGGGATCATTCATCGCGACCTCAAACCCTCGAACCTCTTCCTCACGGACGTCGACGGCCGCCAGCTCGTGAAGGTCCTCGACTTCGGCATCGCCAAGCGCGTCTCCACGCAGGAGACGCAGATCACGCAGGCCGTCGCGCCGCTCGGCACGCCGCAGTACATGTCGCCGGAGCAGGTTCGCTGCGCGAAGGACGTCGATTCCCGCACGGACGTGTGGTCGCTCGGCGTCACGCTCTACGAGATGGTCTGCGGCCAGACGCCGTTCGCTCACGAGTCCGCCTCGGCGTGCATCGCTTCGATTGCCGCCGACCCCGTGCCGGATCCGCGCACGTTCCGCCCCGACCTCCGTGCAGCCTTCGCGAACGTGCTGCTCAAGGCGCTCGCGAAGAACGCGAACCATCGCTACCAGACCGTCGCTGAGCTCGTCGCGGCCCTCGCGCCGTTCGCGCTCGAGGACGACGAGGGTGACGATGAGCTCGTTTCTGCGGTTCGCCGCGCGTACGTGCTGGCCGAAACTCCGTCCACGCCGGGCGACCAGCTCACGCTCGATGCGGTCGACCGCTCCGGACCGGGTTCTGGCGAGTCCTCGTACGACGCGTCGCCCGCGCCGGTGGCGGTCGCGATCGGCCCGCGCCGCCCGTACGAGTCACGCTCGGACAACACGGTTCCGCCGGCCATCTCGCTCGCGAGCATCGCGCCGAAGCGCAAGATGCGCTCGACCCTCGCGATGATATCGGCGGGCGTCCTGGGTCTCGCCGCGCTCGTCCTGACGCCCCACTGGGCCTCGTCGAACGACGCGCCCGCGCGCGCGGCGGCCGTTCACGTCGCTCCTTCGGCGCCTGCCGCCGCCACGGAGCTCCCGGCCGCCGCGGTCGCGATCGACACGGCGCCTCCGGGCACGGCGGCGACCGCCGCCGAGGTTGCCCCCGTCGCGACGCATCGGGCCGTCGTCGAAGCTCCCGCGGGTCAGGCGCCCACTCCGCTCGCGGCGCCGGTCGCGCGCGTCGCGGTGGCGATGGGCTCGAGCGCCCTCGACGCGAAGCACTTCGCGCCCTCGCACAAGAGTGAGAAGACGATCGCCTCGGCCGCGCCCGCCGGCGTTCACGGCGGCCTCTCGAACCCCGGCTTCTGACCTCGGTTCTCAGCCGAGCGGACGATTCGGGTCTTGACGGTTGCTCGCCGCGAGCGATTCCGCCCGCTTGCCGACGATCAAGACCCGAATCGTCGCTCCGGCGGAGTGACCCAACGCCGGCGGCCGGGCCACAGGCGCCCGGCGCGGCTCAGAACACGAACGCTGCGCCGGCCATCGCGCCGCCCGGGAGCGGGGCAGCGTCGACGCGGACGAGCCCCGCACGCGCCGCACGCGCGGCACGCGGGGCGTCGGAGCGCTCGCCGTTCTTCACCA